>JBCNOR010000557.1:0-3618 GCA_039593785.1 Niabella sp.
AACAATACGCAACTCGCTTTCAACAACACCTTTATTTATACAGTTTGATTGTGCATAAACCAACCCCAAAAACTGAAAATAAAAAAAGGCTGCCTCAATTACTTTTGAGACAGCCTCTTTCCAGTTATTTATCAGGAAAAGCGCTGCGATTAGTCTTCCATCTCCTCTCTTATTTCCTCGCTTATTTTTACCAGCACTTTATCGATCCTATGGCCATCCATATCCATTATTTCAAAATCAAAGCCATTCCAATCCAATTTGTCAGAAGCAATGGGGATGCGTTTTAATTTATGTAAAATGAAGCCTGCAATGGTATCGAATTCCTGCTCGCCCTCGTTCATCCAATCAGTTTTGTCGAAGTAGGAGAGAAAGTCATAAAATGGAAGCTGGCCGTCTACTAAAAATGTACCGTCGTCTCTCCTGATCACTTCATATTCATCATCATCATGTTGTGGCATATCGCCAATAATAGCTTCCAGAATGTCTTTCAGTGTAATCATCCCTAATACGCTCCCATACTCGTCAACAATAAAGCAGGAGTGCAACTGCGACTCTTTGAATTTTTCCATCACCTTGAACGCAGTGTTGTTATCCGGTACAAAAAGCGCGGGCCGCATCAGGTTTTTAAAAGGTATATTATCGTTATTCGTGTACAGGTCTTTTAAAGAAATTACCCCTTTTATATTGTCTATTTCTCCTTCACAAATGGGATAAATGGAATGGGGTTCTTTTAAGATCTTCTCCCTGATCGTCTCTTCCGTATCAGTTGTGCTAAACCACACAATATCACTTCGGTGTGTCATTAGAGAGGTGATATTCCGATCGCTCAGGTGGAATACCCGTTCAATAATCTCCTGCTCGGTCTCCTCTAAAGTACCCTGCTCTGTTCCTTCATTGATGATTGCTTTTATTTCTTCTTCCGTAACCTGGGAATCATCCGACTTTACGTTGAAAATTTTGGTAATAAGCCTGGTAGACTGTGTTAATAACCAAATAAAAGGGAAAGTGATCCAGCTTACTACACGCATAGGGCCGGCCACAAATTTTGCAATCTTTTCGGGTGCTGACAAGCCAATCCTTTTAGGAATCAATTCTCCAAAAACCAATGAGAAATAGGTAATCAAAATAACTACTACGGTGGTTGCAATTCCTTTGCTGTAAGGGGCTAATGAAGGGAATTGCGCAACAAACAGCTCGATATCCCCGGTTATTTTGTCTCCGGAGTAAATACCGGTTAAAATGCCAATAAGTGTAATTCCTATTTGCACGGTTGAAAGGAAGTGGTCGGGGTGATTAGCCAGTGCCAGTGCATCTTTAGCTTTTTTGTCGCCTTTATTGGCCTGGGCCTCCAGCCTGGCTTTTCGGGCCGATACAAGCGCTATTTCAGCCATAGAGAAAACCCCGTTTAATAAAATAAGTAGGGCAATTATGAGTATTTCCATTAATTTAAAATTGATTGCTTATCGAATATAGGAAATCCGAATTTTTTGTTGAATAAATTACCAGAGAGGACGCCAATAAGAAGCCCCAGCAGCATACCGCATAATACATCAAAAGGATAGTGTACTCCAACATATATCTGTGCAAATCCAATAATACCTGCCCAAACAAAAAGGGCCCATGCATAGCGGAAAAAGCTCTTGAAAGTTACAAAAAAGAAAGCAGCAATGCCGAAGTGGTTAATTGCGTGGTTAGAAACAAAGCTAAAGCCACCACTGCACCTGCCCAGTAACGTACGTACATGACCTATCATTTCAGGGTCAGAACATGGTCTTAAACGTTCAAAACCCTCTTTAAATATACGGGCTCCTACAATGTCGGTGCAAGCTGCAGTAGCCAGGGCCAGGGCCAGCCACCACCAGCCGTTTCTTTTAAAATTAATTACTGTAAAAGCTACAATAAAAAGATAGAGAGGCCCCCAGGTAAATGCGTTACGCATAACAGGCATGAAGCTATCGAAGAGGGAATTTGCCAATTTTATATTGATCCATTCAAATAACCAGCGGTCAGCACTTACAAACCAATCCGGTAAGGGAATATAACCAGGTATATCCATAAGATGCAAAAATAATGATACTCGTTAAATTTGGTGTTAAGTCATCTAAATATATAATAGATAACCGAATAATTGTCCGATCAGAATTTACAACTCCCTATCTTAGCGTGTATGAAGCGTAAAAAATTTATTGCCTCGGCCGTTGCGGTGGCTACGGCTCCTTTTTTACAAATTAATGCCGGTACTCCCAATAATGGTAATAATAAGAGTACGATACCTCCGTATTTAAAGCCAGGCGATATGATTGGTATTACCTCTCCTGCGGGCTATACCACACGCGAAGGGATCATTCCGGCCGCTACGTTACTACAACAATGGGGATATAAAATCAGGGTAGGGTTTACCATCGGCAAACGGGATCACACTTTTGGTGGTACAGATGCTGAGCGGTTATCAGATATGCAGGCCTTTTTAGATGATCCGCAAATAAAAGCTATTATGTGTGCCAGGGGCGGTTATGGGAGTGTGAGGATTGTGGATGGACTGAATTGGGACAAATTTAAAGCTAACCCGAAATGGATTATTGGGTTTAGTGATATTACAGTATTGCATTCCCATCTTCAAAGAAACATGGGAATAGCTTCTATCCATTCAAAAATGTGTAATAGCTTTCCGGATATATGGGATAATGCAGATCCCCTGCAGAAAGATACCATCGAATCTATAAAGCGGGCATTAGCAGGCGACCGGATGGAATATACGGCCCCGTTCAGCAATTATAACAGAGTAGGCAAAGCTAAAGGGATATTGGTTGGCGGCAACCTGAAGACACTCGAAAGCCTGGCAGGATCTGCATCTGACATTGAAACAGATGGTAAAATACTTTTTGTAGAAGATACGGGAGAGTATTTGTATAGTGTAGACCGTATGTTCTGGAATTTGAAACGAACAGGTAAGCTTTCCAGGTTGGCAGGATTAATAGTTGGTGGTATCAAAGTAAAACAGGATGATCCATCGGAATATTTTGGGCAAACTATTTATGATATTATCACAGACAAAGTGAAAGGCTATAGCTATCCCGTTTGCTTCGATTTTCCCGTTGGCCATCAAATAGATAATTTCGCTTTAAAATGCGGGGTAACGCATGAGCTATCGGTTCAATCTGCCGGAAGCAACTTAAAAGAGATTTAAAAACGTAAATTGATTTTTTGTCGATGATTATAAAGACGCCTCCCTATCTACAACCGGGAGATACCATAGGAATTGTATGTCCTGCAGGCTATATGGCATTCGAAAAGGCTGCAGAGTGTGTAAGGGTTTTACAAGAAGAATGGGGGTATAAGGTAAAAGTGGGTAGTACTTTGGGTAGTAAGTCGGAGAACTATTTTGCCGGAACAGATGAGGAGCGATTGAACGATTTTCAGGAGATGCTGGATGATGATGAAGTGCAGGCAGTACTTTGCGGAAGGGGTGGTTATGGAATGGGAAGGATTATTGATCGAATCAACTTCAAGAAATTCAGGAAGAAACCCAAATGGATAATAGGTTTTAGCGACATTACCATTTTGCATTCGCATTTGTATTCAAATTATCACATAGCTTCCCTGCATGCGCCTATGGCA
>JBCNOR010000558.1:0-3612 GCA_039593785.1 Niabella sp.
AGGCTTAAACGCTGCAGTAGACGCACTGAAGTTTACTTCTTTAGCACCCCCGTAAATTACAGCAGGCACATTTCCCTGAGAGCGAACCTGGCGGGTGGCTGACTTGCCGAACTCGGTCCTCAGTTGTCCTTCGATTGTAATTGTTTTCATTTGTTTTTGTTTTTGTTTTATTTAAAAAGGTCAAATGCAGTCGGCTTCGCCTCGTGTCATTTTTTATGTTGTTTTAATATTTACTAACTCGTTCTTAGGTTGGAGTGCACAAATAAACTTGTGATACTCTTATTTTCGAAAGCATGCTTAATAGCTACTGCGAACAATTCGGCCACTGAAATAACTTTTATTTTAGGGCTTTCTTTTTTCAGTGGAATAGTATTACATACTACCAGTTCTTCCAACACACTACTTTCTATATTTTCGTAAGCTTTACCGCTCAACAAAGGATGTGTTATCATTGCTCTTACACTGTTGGCTCCCTTCTCTTTTATCAGTGCCGCACATTTTGCCAACGTACCGCCCGTATCACAGATATCATCAATAATCACCACATCTCTGCCCTCTACATCACCAATTAAACGCATGCTTGCTATCTCGTTGGCCCGCTTGCGATGCTTATCGCAAATCACCATATCAGCGTTAAAATAGCTTGCAATTTCCCTGATCCTGTTGGTTGCTCCCACATCAGGGGCCGCAAAGGTAAGGTTTTTTAGCTGTAACTTTTCAATATAGGGGATGAACACCGCATGGCTGTCCAGGTGATCCACCGGAATATCGAAATAGCCCTGTATCTGCGGAGCGTGTAAATCCATGGTAACAATACGATCGGCCCCTGCCGCTGTAAGCATATTTGCCACCAGTTTACTACCAATAGCTACCCTTGGACGGTCTTTCCGATCCTGCCTGGCATAACCATAATAAGGCAAAACGGCAATCACTTTATAGGCTGATGCTCTTTTTGCAGCATCAATCATCAGCAATAATTCCATCAGGTTATCGGCCGGAGAATAGGTACTTTGTACCAGAAAAATATAATCTCCCCTTACACTTTCAAGGTAATTGGGAGAAATCTCACCATCGGCAAAGCGTTGAATACTAAGCTTTCCGGGGTCGCAGCCAAAATGTTTTGCTATTTCTAGTGCCAGTGCTTCGGATGCTGTTCACGAAAATATTTTAGCAGCATGGGGAATCGATTGAGCTTTATGCATTGTATTCGTGAATGAGCGGCGAAGATATTTTTTTTATTCAATTTATGAGGTTGAAAGCCGTTTTTTTTTGAATAGCAGATATACAGAGTCTTTGTTCAATTGGAGAAGACCAGCTACCACCCTTTTAAAAATCAGCCCCGGCACCTGCAATACAAAATACTCTTTACCAAAAAGATATGCTAACCAAAATATTTGTATTTTTAGGGTAACTTATGGAATTAAAAAACACCATCAAAGAATGGCCAAGGGATGACCGCCCAAGAGAGAAACTAATAGCCATAGGCGCCAATAACCTGAGTAATTCAGAGCTGCTGGCGATACTTATTCATAATGGCACTCCTGAAAGATCTGCCCTGACCCTGGCCAAAGAAATATTAAAGCTGGGCAATGACGACCTGAATGAATTAGGAACCATCAGCATTAAACAGCTAACATCTGTAAAAGGTATAGGAGAAGCCAAAGCCATTACAATAGCCGCAGCCATGGAGCTGGGCAGAAGGCGACAAATGGGTCGTTTGCCTGATAAACAGCGGTTCACCACTTCTAAAGAAATGGCAGATTTCCTGAAAGAACGGCTCAAAGATTACCAGCACGAAGTTTTTGCTGTCATTTATCTCAACCGCGCCAGCAAAATTTTAAGTTTTGATATTATCAGCACCGGAGGCATCACCGGAACGGTTGCCGATCCCCGGGTCATTCTAAGACATGCCCTGGAGAAAAATGCAGTCAGCATTATTTTGAGTCATAATCACCCCTCAGGAAGCTTGAAACCCAGTAAAGCCCATGAATACCTTACTGAAAAGATCAAGCAGGCAGCTGCCTTTCTTGATATTAAAGTGCTGGATCATGTTATCGTAAGCGATGCCGGGTACTATAGTTTTGCGGATGACGGGCTGCTATAATTAACGGCTAAAAGACATTTTATAGTCCACCTTTATCTTACCCGAAGAAATGTCGTTAAGTTTTCTCTTTAGCAACTGCCTTTTTAGCGCCGGTAAATGGTCGATAAACAGCTTGCCTTCAATATGATCATATTCATGCAAAATCACCCTGGCTGTAATGCCGGTATAAGTATCTGTATGGGCCTGAAAGTTCTCGTCTTCATATTCAATAGTCACCGATTCGGCACGGGTAATATCCTCCCTCACCTTGGGAATACTCAAACAGCCTTCGTTATAGGCCCATGGCTTCCCGTTCAGCTCCTTAACGTAAGCGTTAATGAATACTTTCTTCGCGCCCTCATCACCCGGGTATTCCTGTTTTTCTTCCTCATCCTCCATTGCTTCGAAAATCTGCACTGAATCAATCACAAACAATCTTATGGATTTATTGATCTGAGGTGCAGCCAAACCAACGCCATTACTGGCATACATGGTTTCCCACATATTGGAAATCAATTCTTTTAAGCCGGGATAATCAGGCCCTATCTCTTCTGCTACTTTTCTTAAAACGGGATTGCCGTAAGCTACTATTGGGAGAATCATGGCTGCAAAGGTACTGATTATTGGGAATAGGTAGTAATGAGTAGTGATTGATGAGTAATAAATTGCGCATGCCGACCTGACTCAATACGCTGCCCTGCCTAAATACTCCTGCAACATAATAGTGGCGGCAATTTCGTCTACCAGGGCTTTATTACGTCTTTGCATTTTTTTCAACCCCATCTCGAGCATGGCATCTTTAGCCATTTTGGAAGTGTACCGCTCGTCCACCGTTTCGAGCGGCATTTGGGGAAAATGTTTTTTCAGGTCTTTAATGGCTTTTTCAACCAGCGGCGTAGCATGCGTATCCGTATCGTCCCAGTTTTTGGGCATACCAATAATGATCTTTTCAACGGGTTCTTTAGCAAAGTAATCTTTTAAAAAAGCTATCAGCTGTTTGGATTCAATAGTAGTTAACCCGGTTGCTATGATCTTTAAAGGGTCCGTAACGGCTATCCCCGTTCTCTTCAGACCATAATCGATACAGAGTAATCTTGACATAGGTTACGGATTTATTGACTGGTAATGATGAACATGGTGGCGTAGGTAGCTTAATCTTTCTGTCTCGCTTGATGCTCTTATAGATTTCCTCCTTATCACGAAGCTCTACATAACGTATCCCTTGCTCAACGGAGAGAGAGCCGCTAGTAGGATCTGACGTTTACTCTTGCTCTTGTTATTAGGCGTTTCAAGCTAGCTGAATTACTTAATATCCGCCTAGAAGATAGGTAACGCCTTGCCTGCCTAGAATAGCGATTCTTGGATAAGACCGCAACGGCGCTTAATCTCTTGGAAATGGCCGTATAACTCCGAATCCTCCGTAAACCGTTCCTCGAAGGTCTCTAACTGGTTATTGAGCTTATCGCTTGTACGGCGCATCTTGCGAATCGATTTTAGTGGTGAATTGGTGATACTAGATGCTGGGTCTG
>JBCNOR010000559.1:0-3564 GCA_039593785.1 Niabella sp.
TTGGCTCCTGCTTCTAAAAGCTCCATGCAACGTGCTTGTGCGGCGGGTTTGGTAGCAGCAAAAAGGTCTGTAGTATATAATCCCGGGCATAGTAATGATGATAAAGCAGCGATGGGCATTATACAGGCATTGGGTGCCATTATTGAAAAAGGGAATGAAGAAATGGTGATTGACAGTACTGGTTTCTCGCCTGCTGCTGAAGTAGCATTTATGAACGGGGACCAGGGTGGTGCTATCAACTGTGGAGAGAGCGGTTTAAGTATTCGCATGTTTACGCCGCTGGCTGCTTTAACAAGCAATAAGATAACTATTAATGGAGAGGGTAGCCTGGTGACCAGGCCTATGGATTTCTTCGATGAGATCCTGCCCCAGGTAGGTGTAACTGTAACATCCAATCAAGGCAAGCTGCCGTTGGTGATCCAGGGGCCTCTGCAACCTAAAAATATAACGATCGACGGGTCTTTAAGCTCGCAGTTTTTAACAGGCCTGCTATTAGCCTATGCCGTGGCTCCATTTGAAGGTGACAGCGTCTCCATAAAGGTGAACAATTTAAAGAGCAAACCCTACATCGATCTGACGCTGGATGTGATGAAGAAGTTTGGCCTGAAAGTGCCGGAGAATAAGAATTATGAAGAGTTTGTTTTTTATAAAGATGCTCCTGTTGCCGAAACAGTTTCTAATTATACCGTAGAGGGAGACTGGAGCGGTGGAGCTTTCCTGCTGGTAGCAGGTGCTATTGCAGGCAATATTTCCGTACGGGGTTTAAGTATGGCCAGTACACAGGCTGATAAAAAAATTACAGAAGCTTTGATGGCTGCAAACGCGGGTATTGCAATAGATGCAAAAGCTATCCAGCTGCATCAAACAGAAATGAATGCTTTTGAGTTTGACGCCACCGATTGCCCTGATTTATTTCCTCCATTGGTGGCATTAGCCGCTTATTGTAAGGGCGTAACCAAGATAAAAGGGGTGAGCCGCCTGGCGCATAAAGAAAGTGACAGGGGTATTACCTTGCAGGAAGAATTTGGTAAGATGGGATTGAAAGTGGACCTGGACGGAGACCTGATGTATGTGCATGGCGGTAGTGGCTTAAAAGGAACATTAGTGCATTCACGCCACGATCATCGAATAGCGATGGCTTGTGCGGTTGCTGCTTTAAGGGCAGAAGGAGATACAACTATCGAAGAAGCGCATGCGGTTAATAAATCTTATCCTGATTTTTATGATCATATTAAAGCATTAGGTGCTCAGGTAAAAGATGGGATTGATTTATCAGCATTAAAAGAAAGCTTTAAAGGCTAGATATATGGCGCGCCATACGCGCATTGTACATCTGATAACGTACTTCATACACTGTACATAAAATAAATTATTATGAACTCTTTTGGCAGAATTTTCAGGGTGCAGATATTTGGAGAGTCCCATGGAGACGGGGTTGGTGTAGTGATTGATGGTTGTCCGGCTGGCCTGGATATTCCCGTGGAAGATTTCCTGCCCGATATGGAGCGCCGGAAAGGCGGTACGCAAAAGGGCGCAACACCCAGGAAGGAGGATGATATCCCTATTTTCAGAAGTGGTAATTTTAATGGAAAGACAACCGGCTTTCCTATCATGATCTTTTTCGAAAACAAAAACACCCGCAGTGGTGATTATGAAAAACAGCGTAGCTTTCCGCGCCCGGGCCATGCAGATTTTGTTGCCCATAAAAAGTTTGGCGGTTTTGAAGATTACCGGGGCGGCGGCCATTTTAGTGCCCGGTTAACTACAGGGTTGGTGGGAGCAGGCGTTATTGCCAAAAAGCTGCTGAAGGGCATTACCGTGGAGGCAAGAGTTACAGAGATTGCGGGTGAGGCTGACCTGGAAAAAGGTTTGCAGAAAGGCATTGACGCTAAAGACTCCGTAGGTGGTATTATCGAATGTCGGGTAAACGGCTTGCCTTTGGGTTTAGGTGAACCTCATTTCGATTCAGTAGAGTCTTTAATAGCGCATGCAATGTTCTCTATTCCGGCAGTTAAGGGGGTGGAGTTTGGAAGCGGTTTTGCAGCGGCTAAGATGTTTGGCAGCCAGCACAATGATGCCATTGAAAATATGGATGGGAAAACAACTACCAATCATGCGGGTGGAATAGTAGGAGGCATCACCAATGGCAATGAGCTGGTATTTCGCATCGCGGTAAAACCTACCGCATCTACTCCCAAACAGCAACATAGCTTAAACTGGGAAACCGGTCAAACAGAAGATTTTTCGGTAAAAGGCCGTCATGATCTTTGCGTAGCTTTAAGAGCGCCTGTTATTGTAGAAGCTGCTACGGCCATCGTTCTGACAGACCTGATGATGCAGGAGCAAAAAATTCCCCGTATAGTTTAGCATTTTTTATTGTGCATTAGGATGTGAATAAAAATACTTTAGGCAAATGCTTTGGCATGTTTTTTAATAGTAAATTGGTAGTATAATTTTACCAAACCTTAAAAAATTTAAACTATGAGCATTTTGTCCTGGATACTTTTTGGTTTAATCGCCGGCGCTATAGCCAAAGCTTTACATCCTGGTAAAGACCCGGGTGGTTGGATCGTTACTATTTTAATTGGCATAGCAGGTGCTTTTGTGGGCGGATGGCTGAATGGGTTACTTACCGATACCCCCATTAATAGCAACTGGAGCTTAAGAGGGTTTTTATTTGCAGTAGTAGGCGCTATACTTTTGCTCTGGATTTACGGAATGGCAACGCGAAAACGTGGATAGATCCTGATCAATTGAAAATATTGCCACCCTTTTAAGGGTGGTTTTTTTATTTGAGGAGACCACAGAACAAAAAAACTATTTCTAAATAAAAGCGTTATAGTATTTTCATCCATGTATTTTTATCTTTTTAATAGTCAAATCGAATTAGCCAAGGTTACCTCCCATAGATTAAATGGGTGTTGCAGGCTTGTTCGTTTTGTAAGCTAAAGGCGATATGAACTTCAAAGCAACCGGAATTCCTTATGGTCAAACTTATTCATTTTCCAAGCTCGCTTTGGATTATTTAAATGAATCAGAAGCATTACAGCCATTTTATGAACAGTTTCCCCGGAAAGAATCTTTAGCGACAATTATAAAAGCCAAAAGCGAACATCAGCAAAACAGGCAACTACTTAGTGATGCATTGCTGGCTCAATATAAAAACCTTGACCTAACCGAAGCTTTAGCCAATAACATTGAGCTATTAAAACAACCTAATACTTTTACGGTTACTACAGCACATCAGCCTAATATTTTTACAGGTCCCCTGTATTTCATTTATAAAATTCTCCATGCCATTAAGCTGGCCGAGTACTGTCATTCATTATACCCCGACTACAATTTTGTGCCGGTTTATTATATGGGAAGTGAAGATGCCGACCTGGATGAACTGGGCCATATTTATTTGAACGGCGAGAAGCTGGTTTGGGATACCAAACAAACCGGGGCTGTGGGTAGAATGACCATCGATAATGAGTTGTTGCGGCTTATGGATCGTATTGAGTCTGAAATAGGGGTACAGCCTCATGGCGCAGAGATCATGAAAGCTGTAAGGAAATTCTA
>JBCNOR010000056.1:0-13960 GCA_039593785.1 Niabella sp.
ATTTATATTAAAGTTTTTTAGAAGTATATTACTGATCTTTCGTTGCGCATCGTACCCCATAACCACAGAAGGGTTAGGCAACGCGCCTTTATAAGAAATATCTTTAAAGGTGATATTCTCAATAGAGCGGCCGGCGCCGTTTCCATACTTGGGGTCCAGCACTACTTTCAAACTAAACAGTTGCCCTTCTTCAATTTCATCTATCCTCACCTTTTCAAAAAGTATATTACTGATATAATTTTTATCACCGGAGGTTATCGCCATTGTCCCCTGGGCGCTTCTATCGTCTTCGTCTTGCTCCAGTATATCTATATTTTTAAAACTAAGGTTGCGAATGGTGTCGCCCTCCGCAGACACGTTTCCATGCACGCCGATATTAATGGGATGCGCAATATCGGCCCATAGAATGGCATTGCTTACCCGTACATTTGTCGTATTCCCAAAGAAATTCCAGCGATGAGCGTAAATCGCAATACAGTCATCTGAAGTACGCAGGAAAACGTCATCAATAGTAACGTCAGAACAACTCATCATATCAATTCCGTCTGTCCAGGATCCCAAACTAAAAGCCGTAACATCTTTAATGGTAACATTTTGAGAACCGCCCAGGTAAATGGAATAATGCCTGGGGTTGATAATTTTTATCCCCTCTACCGTAATATTCCTGGAGTGGGTAATTTCCACACCTCTTACTCCCTGGTCGATGATCCCCCTGCCTACAATTTTAACGTTCTCTACTTTATTGCAAAGCAGCTTGCCCTGTATCAATGCACCCCCGTCAATATACACCGTTGTATTGGATGGGATCACGAAAACATCACCGGGAATATCTCCCGGCTTATGAACGCCAGGCCCGAAATACATTACATTTTTATCGTTAGGCGATGGCGGATCTTTTAATATTGCATTGGCAATAACGTGCAGGTTGTTCAGCTTATTACCATTTACTTCTACCGAAAGCTTCTGAGGTTTATCAAGCCTGAATATAAACTGGTTGCCTTGAATGACAGGAGTAATGCCTGCTTTATCAGGCCTTATTTTAACTTTTTGTAAAAGACCGTTATTTAATCTTACTTTCAGCTCTACCTCTTTATCGAAATCAAAACTGACCACCGAAACTTTGGATCGTGTATCATTATCTACATTCACGTCAAATTCATACAGGTCCTGCCATTCTCCACCAGGTATACGCACCTGTACGGTGAAATCATCGTTATGTCGTCCATACACTATAGATGCCGGCACCGGGTATACCTTAAGTTGCTGTGCAGATAGCATCCCCGCTGCCACTGTCAATAAAAAACCTAATATTATTTTCCTTTTCATACGCTTTAAATAATGAAGTGGTATATGCTACCCTTAAATGCGAATTCCTGTTCCTGCAGTAGCTGCCAGACTTCGTGCTGGTTATAAACGGTACCGTTTGATACCAAAGCAATGGGCAATCCTGATTGTTTTCTCAGATGGCATGAACGGTTGTTCACCAAGCTATCGTTTCTGCATTTTATACAAAGATTATCGATGTAATTTAGAGTGATATTCAAGCCTATGGGAGGGGGTAAATATCAAAAAAAGGGGGGTAGAATGTCATTTTTGCTTTTTTCCATCTCAGCAGGCTCCTTATATTCATGATCCCGCAAGATGTAATAGAACCAATCCTCCTGAAGGTTTTACCCAACTCATTCATAGCATTCCGTAATCTAGCTAGTTGTATTATGATACCACCCGCATAGGTCAACCGGGAATGATTTTCTGCCATCATCCGGATCCTCCAATGCCTGGCTGGAAGACCTATTAAAGGCTACTTACCTATAAGGGCGCATAACATTATTGCAGGAGAAAAAGCGGTATGCCCTGCATGAAGGTTCCCTTTCAGATTAAAAGATATATACCACCGGGCTTTGTGTTAAATTTCAACACATACCATGCTCCCTCTTTTTGAGCTGCCGCACCCGTTGCAGCTATTTTCAGTGGTTTTGCCGACCTGACAACACATTCGTTGCCATTCAGGGATTTGATACGGGCCTGCTGAATTTTACCATTTTGCCATTTCATATCTACTTCAAAACCACCCCTGGCTTTTAACCCCCTCACACTACCCTTTGCCCAGGCCTGCGGTAATGCGGGTAATAAATGCAAAGCTCCTGAATGACTTTGCAACAGCATTTCGGCCATCCCTGCGGTGCCTGCAAAATTTCCATCTATCTGAAAAGGCGGGTGCGCATCAAAAAAATTGGGATAAGTTCCGCCTCCTTTATGCATATCCAATTTGCCGTTATCCGTATATTTCAGCAGCTGCCTTACGAGATAATAAGCATGATCCCCGTCCTGCAACCGGGCCCACCAGTTGATCTTCCACCCGCGGCTCCATCCCGTACCTTCATCCCCGCGTATCTGCAGTGTTTTCTTTGAGGCTTCAAAAAATCCGGGTGTTCCATCGGCCGTTATCTGGTACCCGGGATAAAGTCCAAACAAATGAGAGACATGCCGGTGCTGCGGGTCTGTTTCTTCAAACTCTTTATACCATTCCAATAGCTGTCCTTTTTTTCCTACCTGCATAGGAAACAATTTTGAACGTTTTTCCAAAATAGAGTCCCTAAAGGCTTTATCAGTGTCCAGTATTTTAGAGGCTTCCGCCATATTGGTAAAAAGATCCCAAATAATCGCCATATCCATTGTTGAGGCAACAGACACGCTTTGAGATTTACCTTTTGCATCTTTAAACCTGTTTTCAGGCGATACCGAAGGGGCGGTAACCCAATACCCGTTTCTATCTGGTATGAGCCAATCGAACATAAATTCTGCTGCACCCTTCATTAAAGGATAGGCCGTTTTCTTTAAGAACATTTTATCGCCGGTATAATTATAATGCTCCCATAAATGCCGGGCCAGCCAGGCGCCGCCCAATGGCCAATTGGCCCATACCGGGTCGCCCGTTCCGAAATCCCCTACGGGATTGGAAAGCGCCCAGATATCTGAATTGTGATTGGCGGTCCATCCCCGTGCATCATAAAACTCCCGCGCTGTACGGGTTCCGGTTACAGACAGGTCTTTTAAGAAATCAAGCAGGGGCTGATGCATTTCAGAAAGATTGGTGAGCTCTGCCGGCCAATAATTCATCTGCGTATTAATATTGATAGTGTAGTTAGAGCTCCAGGGGGCCCTTAGTTCCTTATTCCAGATGCCCTGTAAGTTGGCTGGCGGAGATCCGGGGCGGCTGCTGGAAATCAGCAGGTACCTGCCATACTGAAAATACAAGGTTTCTATAAAAGGATCGGCGGCTCCCTTCGAGTAGCTGAGTAACCTTTTATCCGATGGCAGTTTTGCCTGGGGATTGCGGCTTCCTAAGCTGTCATGAATTTCCAGCGACACCCTGTTAAAATACTTTTTATAATCAGCCAGGTGTTGTTGTAACAGTTGCTTATAACCTGCTTTCAAGGCACCCGCCAGGTAAGATTGAGACAGGGCTTTCTCATCTTTACCCTCGCTATCAGGGCATTTATCAAATCCGTTAAAACTGGTGGCTGCGGTAAAATATAGTATTACTTCCGTGGCGTTTTTAACGGCCAGGCCCTCAGCCTCCTGCTTCACAGTACCGGTGTTGGTCACTACCTTCAACCTGGCCTGGAAGCGCATCCCATTGCAACCCGATGTATCAGCCTGAATAACATGCTCCCGGCCTTTAGGGTTATAATAGCTGGGATCGACATGGGCGGGGGCCTTACCGGTCAGTACCAGTTCGCCATTTTTAAATGTAGCCAAAGAAGACTGCAGCGGACTGGCTGCACTAACATTAAATGTAAGCGCGCTGGGTTTACTGGCTGTAATTTTAACGACCATTACATTTGCCGGCGCTGAAACAAATACTTCGCGGGTGTATACAACATTGTTCACTTTAAACCTGGTGGTTGCAACGGCTCTTTCTATATCCAAATCGCGGTAATAGGCCGTAACGCTTGCACCTCCAAAGTTTTGGGTTATTCTCAAGTCACCCAGGGGCATATAAGACTGGGTAAAGGGCCCCTGCATTTTTCTTGTCAACCGGTCAGCTGTTCCATAATCCTCATTTTTCAATAGTGCTTTTCTTATTTCAGGTAAGTATTTAGAAGCGCCGGGGGCAATTTGCTTCGGTAAGGGTCCCCCACTATATAACGTACTTTCATTGAGCTGCAATAGCTCATCCTCCACCCCGCCAAAAATCATAGCCCCAATTCTCCCATTACCTACGGGCAAAGCTTCAACCCATTGCGTTGCTGGTTGATCATACCATAGCCTGAGTGGTTGCGCATTTCCCTGTTTAGCTGTCCACATGACAAACATCACAAGTAAAGCAGCTATCTTCTTCTTTTTCATTTCAACAATTTTTCAATGCGTTTCTTTTGTAAACAATCAACATTGTATCTCTTCTACGAAAGTAATGGACTGTATATACTTTTGGTAACTTACAGAAAATATTCGGCAAATACTTCAGTGCATCTTATTGCCGGTTCTTATTATTAAGCAGCAACGAACCTCCGTCATTCCCTGATCCTATTGCGATATTAGATTAAAAACAAGGGTGATCAAAGGACGTAAATAACAAAAAATAGTGGGTAAATGATCATTTTCCTGTTGGCTATCTTTACTGTAACCTTCCTGCCTGCCGCACTATCCCAATACATGTCCGCTACCGGCTATTTTAAAGGCCGCCAAGCGCTCCTGTATTAAAAACGTAAACAGGATACAGGGAGCGTGCAATAAAGTAACCCGGAAAAGTTCCAGGAAATTTTACAACCCTGATTCCCGGCAACTTCAATAAACCCGCCATTGTATGAACCACTATAACAAGAAAAAAAGCAAGTCATCGCTAAACGTATACTTAGTACCTTTATAAGAACGTAAATTTACAGGGTGCTTTTTTTTAAGGGGTATATTAAAACGACTTTCCAATATACAAATCCGACTATCATTTAACTTACAACAGTGGCCAGAAGAGTTTTAACCCATAATTACTCACTTTTACATGTAGACCATGTAATACTCAATAAAAAATGGAATTACCAGAATGTGATCAGCCCCTATATCAGGATTTATTTTATTGACGAAGGCGAAGGCTATATCTCCGGCAACTTCAGGAAAGTAAAACTGGAAAGCGGCTACCTGTATATTATCCCCAGCTTTACGCTTTGTAACCTGGAGTGCGCCGAAAAGCTAAGCCAGTACTTTATACATCTTTTTGAAGACTCCGCTTCGGGTATTTCCCTGTTTCAGAATCGCCGCAGCCCTGTTAAAATCAAAGCCAGCGACCTGACAGCCGCATGTTTTAAGCAGCTGTTAAAAATCAATCCTCACAGAAAGATATACCGTTCTGACAACCCGAAAGTATATGAGCAAAATGTTTTTTACAGGGAGTATCAAAAGCTAAACAACGAACAACCGCTGGATGTTTTTATGGAGACACAGGGCATACTGCTGCAGCTGCTTTCAAAATTTTTATCGCCGGCCGACCGGCAGCAGGATCATCCGTCAGCCATACCTTCAGTTATACTGGATGCGATGCAATACATCCAGATCAACCTGGCCTCTCCTATTACTGTGCAACAATTATCAAAAAGAGCGAACCTGCAAACCGATTATTTTTCCCGGATATTCCTGAAGCATGCTGGAGAAAGACCCCTGGACTACCTGCACAGCAAAAGAATTGAAAGGGCACAATACCTGATGATGACAAAGAATCTCACTTTTGCTCAAATAGCAGAGGAAACCGGCTTTCAAAACCTTCCTTATTTTTTCCGGATTTTTAAAAAAATCACCAATCAAACACCTACTGAATATTGCCATAACAATCATTTCATTTAAGATCGTATCAGCAATCTGTAGTTTTTGAAAAAAACTATAACTGAAATATTTTCTCCATCTTCACCCACTTTTCATCTGCCGCCGCCCAGGGCAGGGGTTGCTGAAACCGGCTCATCAAACCCTCCCACCGTTGTACAAACGGATTGGAGGCGTCCTGCTCTGCTTTCTTTCCGGGATCGAACTTATCGGAAGTTTCCATGATCATAAACAGGCGGTTACCCGTTCTGTAAATTTCCATCGAATGAATACCGGATGCCCTGATACTATCACCTATTTCAGGCCAGCTATTTTCGGGCAGATGCCATTGTTCATACTCCGCAATAAGCGCGGGGTCGTCCTTAAGATCAAGGGCCAGGCAATATCTTTTCATTTTATATACGTCAAGTTTCTGACTACAGATTTTACGCACAAGTTTGCAGTTCATACGGATGCAGGCAAAACCGGCTATCCGGATTATCAGACAATTTTTAAAACGTTAGCGTAAGAAAATTGAGGAGATCTTTCAGGAAACTTAACTACTAAAGCATCCTGCTGTCTTTCAAATTCCAAAGCGGCTCCTGAATCAAGCCAGGTAACCTGGTTGATTTTCTGCGGGTATAATGATGACATTGACCCGAGGCTTTGGATCAGCACTTTTCTATCTTCAGGCCATTTCATGACGGTAGCGTATAAGGTGTGCCCTTTTTGTGTAAAACGGATATCTGCTGCTGAAAATTTTGTTCTTCCTTCATTAAAACCCTGCCCGTTTAGCCTGGCCTGATTTTGTGTGGAGGGGCCTTCGCCATATATTTTCCACGGACGCGTGTCGTAAATACTCTCACTATTCAGTTTCATCCATCCCGTAATTTCGCCAACGATCTTACGTTCCAGCTCATCTATGCTTCCATCTCCGCGAACAGGCACGTTTAATAAGTAGTTGCCGTTTTTGCTAACAACATCCACCATCGTTTGTACCACCATCTCCGGGGTTTTGTAAGCTTTTCTATCAAACACCGACCGGTCATAATGCCAGTTTCCCAGGCAGGTATCCGTTTGCCATACATGTGGCATGATGTCGTTCGCCTGTCCCCGTTCGATATCCCAAACCAATGCCTTCCGCTGGTCTTCATCAAGGATCTTACCGTTTACTACCGCACGGAGCTGACCATGCTTTTTTAAGCTTTTGTTATAATGATGGGCAGCAATGCGCAGTCCTGCGTCACTAATGGGCCAAAAGGGCAACTGGGAATCGTCGAAGTACAGTAAATCGGGCTCGTATGTATTGATCAGCTGAATAGTTCTGTTGACAAATTTTTCTATGTACTCTTTCGATGGCGGGTACACTCCTTCCCCCCAATGCCATTGCCTGTGTATAGAACCATTGTTCCAGCTATCCTTGCTGAGCGGATGATTTTGCGCATACAACTCCTGTGGGTCCAGCCCCTCCCACCATTTTCCCTTTCCATCCTTCCGGGTAAGGTTGCCATCGTAAGGCACTCCGGCAAGCTCCCCGTTTTTATCATGCCGCTGCGCTGTTTCAAACCAGCGCCAGGCGTGTGCTGCGTGTATGCTACATCCGAAAGGCAGTCCGTTATTTTTAGCTGCCTTAGCCCAGCCTCCTATAATATCTTTCTTCGGACCTACTTTCAAAGAGTTCCAGTGCCGTTGATATTTTGAATCGTACAGGTCAAGATTATCGTGGTGGTTGGCCATTGCAAAAAAGTACTTTGCCCCTGCATTCTTATAGAGTGCCACCAGCTCCTCCGGATTCCATTGATCGGCCTTCCACTCATTGATCACATCTTTAAAACCAAACTTCGATGGATGCCCGTATTTCTGCAGATGATATTTATATTGGTGACTTCCCTCTTCATACATTCCCCTGGCATACCAGTCTCCTGCTTCAGGCTGGCACTGAGGTCCCCAATGTGCCCAGATACCAAACTTGGCATTGCGGTACCAATCGGGCACTTTATAACCCTGTAATGATTCCCAGGTGGGTTTAAACGGACCATTCATTATTTTTTCATTCCCGGAAAGGTCATTTAAAAAATTGCCTGCTTTACTTAAATCTGAAACAGCCAGGGCAGAGAATGCTATTCCCATCTGTTTAATAATCGTACGCCTTTTCATAATTAACTATCGTTATTTTAATACAATTGCAGTAAGGAGCCGTGAATAGCTCTACTGCGATCTTTATTTTTTATAGCACCAAGTGCCACTGTGAAGAAAAACTGGTAAGCGGCCGCATTCTATCCAAACAGGATATCGGGTATCAAAGTTAGAAATGTGCCGCAGATAGATCTTATATAGAAACGACTATGTACTATACAAAAACGACTTACCAGTCGAAAGGTCTGCGTAATACAAAAGCAGAGGAGCAAATTGTTTACCAGGCAACCTATTGATAAAGATGGCTTTTTGCCAAAGGTCCAAATTTCCCGCTGATTTTGTAGTAACATTTCCTTTAACACGCTAAATGCCAGATGCAGTACAACATCTGGCATTTTAATGGATCAAAGGCTTATATGGAAGTACTATTGATTCAAACTACCCATTCTTTATTACCCAAAGGCCTTAATCACTCAATCAAAACAAAAACATAGCAACTTCAGGCTTGGGGGATTGCACCAACCTAACGCTCTTTATACGAACTGGCAAAAGTATCTATGGCTGTGGCGTCTGGCCTGAATATGGTCCTGTATTTAAGCGTCGCGCCCGCTGTTAATCCCGGCAGCTGGGTAGTAGCTTCGGTAACTGGTGCCACCACTTTTACCGCAGTTCCCGCGGTATTGGTATACAACAGCTCTGTGAATTGGGGGCCTGTGGACATATCCATCTGGTCCCAGCTCACCCGGCCTCCGGCATCATTAAAGTCTAATGACACCATATTCCTGTTGCTTAACCGCTTTCTGAATGTTTCTCCATAGGAGGTACCTATGGCAAAAACATTAACAGATTTGTGACCTTCACTGTCAAAGGTCTGAACTTTAAAACTCTTCACCCCTTCGGATACCGGGAAAGTCCTGGAGAATGTGTCTATACCCGGATACTGCTTGGTATAGTCAAACGAAACGGAGTTGGCATCATTGTCCCATAAAATCACTATTTTTTGAAGCTTGGGATCAGACTTCAATAAACCATAAAGCATCACCCTTTCCTTTCCCGAGTACACTTTAACCGAATCCATTTTACCGGTATATGTTATTTCGCCATTGCTGATATATTTTTTAAAGTCGTCCCATTTACGACATGAAAACAAGAGCGCCATTAAAATGACAAGCGGTAAAATATTATATCTTTTCATGTGTATGTTTTAGTTTGATTTAATCATGTATTCTATGTTACCGGTTAGTCGCTGTACTTTGCAAAAGAGACCGGTTTCTCTTTTACGACTCTTTGGTTAGTTCCTGTTATCGCCAAAAACACTTAATTCAGCAATGCTTTGCGCTGTTCCGCCTGCAAAATTCTCCAGGCACCTAATGCGCAGATACCTTACTTTAGGTGCATTGATGTCGATATTCCAGTTAAAGCCTGCGGCTGCTGTTGCCTGGTCTACCGAGTTGTCAGTGCCATAAGGCAGGCCGGAGGGTTTCACTACTTCGTAGGAGCCCAGCAGGCTCCAGGTATCATCAAAAGCGCCTGTGAGACTGGGGTTAGCTGATCCCCAGATTTCGAAACGTTTCATAGTGGTAAGAAAATAATACCTGGATCCTTCGGGATACGGTCGTATCCAAACCCTGCTGAGCTTACCCAGCACACCAATATCGAAACTGATCGTATGAGGGCCGGGGCCTCCTGCTGTTTGCAGGGTAAAGCTGGTGTTGGGCCATGTCAGCTTACCGTCCCAGGCATACTCAAGACGTGCACCATTTGTAACCTGTGGCGCATCGCCCGGCAACACAAAGGTTCTAAACAAACTTTTTTTGAACTCTGTTTCGAACATCGGTTTTATTTTTTTAAAAACAGTATCCGTTGTATTACCCCAGCGGTCTCTTACCAGCATCGGGAATGTATAATCTATCGTGTCCAGCGCTCTTATTTTGGAAGTAATGGAATCCACATTGGTGTAAATACTTTTGTTGTTATCAATAGCCCATTCATTGAACTCGTTTTTCCTTAGCACCAGGATGGCAATATTGGATTTGGAGGGATTTTTTGCTACCAGGTCATATCCACCAAATGCATCCTGAACCGCGATACTCTTCCATACCTGCCAGATAGGAGCTTCCAGCGGCTTTACGGTGACCACCACGGGATCTGAGTTTATTCCTGCCCTGCTTACCGCATATAACTTCACTTCATATTCTCTGGTATCTGAAAAACCATCAATGGTCACCATATTGGCGTAATAGGCTGATTTCACTTCGGCCTGAACCCCGTTACTCATGGTATACACAGCTTTTATATACAATATCTGCGGATCTTTGGGTATAGTATAGGATATTTCAGCTTTGCCGTTAAGATTGGTTACTAAAGGGTTGGTAATAGCAGAAGGCTTGGTTTGATTTTCGCCTAGCGGCTCGCGCCAACCGAGGTCCTGCTTGCAGGAACTGTATGCCAGCACTACCGATACAATTATTAAACATAACCTGATTTTCGATTTCATGTGTATTGTTGTTGAGGTTATTGAATTTTAATTACCATCCGGGGTTTTCAACCAGGTAAGGATTTCTCCTGGTATCGTAATCGCCGACCGGCCAGAAATAATCCCGGGGTGTAATGAAGGATTGCTTGAAGACAAAACGCTGCTGGTAAAACGATGATGCCGCTTTACCAAAAACATTCCAGCCTGTTATGTCTTTATTCAGCTCTTCGGCGGCCAGTTTCCAACGCTTTAAATCCCATAGCCGCTCGCCTTCAAACATCATTTCAATAGACCGTTCTCTCTGGATGATCTGTCTCAAACCGTCTTTCGTGGAAAATTTGGCCGGATTATTAGAATAATTGCTCCATGACTCTACTACCCCCTTCAGGCCTGCCCTCGCTCTCACTTTATCCACGTAACTTATAGCATTGGAAGATCCGCCCTCTACTTCATTGATGGCTTCAGCATATAACAGGTACAGATCTGCCAGGCGTATCATAGGCCAGGGATAACCTTTCCAGGTGGGATTCGTAACACCTCTTGTTGAGCTTTCCCAGTTTACCAGCTTCTTTACAAAATAACCGGTTTCACTATAGTTTTGGAAGTGGCCGTAACCCGCATTTTCTGCATTCTTTGCTTTAATATAGTAGGTATCTTCATCGCTTCCGCTGGGACTGTCTTTCATGTAAAAAATACTTCCATCGAAGCCAATAGCAGCATAAAAACGCGGCTCCCGGTCAAAATGTAACCTGGCGGTAAGGAAATTAGGCTCTATATAATATTTATCAGCGGCTTTAGCCGTTCTCAATTCTTCAAGGTTCGAAAAATTAAGCACTTTATCCTCATCGATAGGTACACCGTTGGCACTGTAATAAAGCTTTACAATTTTTAATGGTGGCGCCCATAAACCCCTTAAACCACCGCCGCGATCGAAGTTGGTACCTCTTTCCACCGGAGGCATACATAAAGATTCATTGGTGAAATAGCTATTGGAGTGCGACCAGATAACTTCGGGATTCCACCATGTAGTAAGGGCATTGCGTATATTGAGCTGCGTCTTTATGGTGTCACTCAGCTTGTAGATATCGTTTTTATAAGTATAGAGAACGGCGCCGTTTTCTTCGGCAACACGAATAGCTTCACCACAGGCATCTCTTGCCTTCTCCCATTTTAACGGATCATACACGGTACTGAACAGCTGCACAACCTCTTTATCAGAAAAAGAAGAAAAGTCGGGATTGCCGTTGAACAGCGGGCTCGCAGCCATTATCAATAATTTTGCCTTTACTGCTAAAGCTATAGGTTGTGTAATCCTGCCCAGTTCGGTATTCTCGTCGGCAACCTTAAGAGGAAGTTTGGATGCAGCTTTATCCAGCAGGCTGGCAATCCAGTTTACACAGCTATCTACCGGCTGACGTCTTACAAAAATATCACTCGCATCTATATTAATACTCTTTTCCATCAACGGTATCGGACCATACATGCGCAACATATAGTAGTGATAATAGGCCTTTAGGAATTCAGCTTCGGCAATCCATTTCTCCCTTTCAAACTGGGTGATATCTCTCACTTTTGTAAGATCTTTCATGTTTTCCAGGAAGATGTTGCACTGGTTAATGCCTCGCCATATTTTTTGCCCCGTTTCTGCTCCCTGGCCACGGCTTCGGCCAGACCATTCATCGAAGTAGGGATTACTTTTGTTTTGCTGTCCCTGCGCGATGCGAAAAGCAGCCTGCCAGGTGGATTGGTCGTTTTGCGGATACCAGATTTCGTCTGCTGCAGTCAGGGAGGGATTGTACCATCCATCGCCATACTTGGGAAGATACGAGTAGCAGGCAAACAAATACTTCTCGGCTTCCTTCCTTAGTTTAAAGGCGCTTTCGATAGTGGCTATATTGTCGGGAACAATATCGAGGAATTTTTTGCAGGAGCTGATCATACCCATGCAAAAAAGTATGGGTATCATTATCCCGGTTCTTATTGTAATATTATTAGGTCTCATAATCATTGAATGTTATTACTGAAAATTGTTTGAGGTGAAGGCATTAAAAATTAACCTGTAACCCAAGGCTATAAACAGACTGGATGGGGTATCCTAACCCGTTCCCTCCCATTTCTACGTCCCACATTTTAAAATTGCTCCAGAGTAAAAGATTGGTGGCAGAGAAGTAGAGCCTTGCCGAATTGATCTTAAGCTTATTGAGTTTATCAAAGCTATAGCCGGCATCCACGCTTTTCAGCCTTACAAAATCTCCCTTGCGCATCCACCAGGTTGAGGTTTGATTATTAGGTCCCACATTCCAGGTGCTTAATCTTGGCCAAAACGCATACAGGTTGGGATTATCCTCCGACCAATGATCTTCGGCAATCACCCGCATCAAGCCGTTTTCATTTCCTCCGTTTCGATAAAATGGCTGTATGTTTTGCGGATTAATAAAAAAAGAAGAGCGGGCAGATCCCTGAAAGAAAAAGTTCAAATCGATTTTCTTATACCTGATGGTTGAACCTAACCCAAACATTATTTCGGGAACAGTGGGTAACCCTATAGGCACTTTATCATCATCATTAATCACACCATCGCCATTTACATCCCTGTATTTAATGTCCCCGGCCAGGAGCCCGGCATCGCCATATTGCAGCGGAGAGTTTGCGACTTCATTTTTATCGATAAATAACCGCTCTGCTATTAATCCCCATACCTGGGAAATGGGCTGACCTACTTTTGACAGGTAAGAAATATCGTTACTATACATCAGCTCGTCAACCACCGTGAGCTTACTGGCAGCATAGGTAAATGTACCTCTCGGATTGATGCTCAGGTTCTTATTGAGCTGTTTGCTGTAGCCGATGGCCACATCCACGCCTTTACTTTCCGCTTTACCGTAATTTGAAATAAGTGTTGCCATAAACCCGACGGCACTTTCTACATAGGTACGGGGCATGAGGATATTGGATCTATATTGCCTGAAAGCATCTACTACAATGTCGAGGGAATTATCCAGCATTTTTACGTCCATACCCAGGTTGATCTGTTTTGAAATCTCCCAGCTTATCTTGCTGTTAGCATAACGGGAAACAGAAATACCCGGCCTGCTGTAAACCCCTGTACCTTCATTACGTCCAAAGCTGGCGCTATAAGCAGCATCGCTCATATTTACCTGCGACATATAAAAGAACCGGTCTCCAATGCTGCCGATCTGGTCATTTCCCACAATTCCATAAGTAGCCCTGAATTTAAGTTCATTAACAACTTTTAGTAAAGGCGCGAAAAATTTTTCATTGGAAACGGCATAAGCTAGGCCGCCTGAAGGAAAAAATCCCCAGCGGTTATTTTTTTCGAAACGTTCGGAAGCATTGTATCCAAAATTGAACTCAGCCATGTATCGCTTATCAAACCCATAAGAAAACCGGCCTGATAGACCAACATTACGCTGAGGCAGCGAGGATGTTACACTGCCTGCGTTGCCGCTCTCATAACTGGACAGGTAGCTAATGACCATTCCTCCTACATCGTGCTTATTGAAACTCCTGTTATAGTTCAACTGCCCCTGGGCC
>JBCNOR010000560.1:0-3554 GCA_039593785.1 Niabella sp.
ATATGACCGGTGCCATCTACGGCGAAGATCCCACCTCTACCTGTTAAAAAATAAAACAGATCACCATACACCGCGACATCATTTGCAAGGTTATCACTACCTAACCTGGCAAAGTCTCTGAATGTCTTTGCATGGGTATCAAACCGTATCAATTTCCCTGCCTGCGATAAAAATACTGAACCCTTCGAGATCAATACATGTTCAAAATAGCCCTCTTTAGGCAGCAGAAAACTTTGCAGCTTCTTATGCCGTGGATGGTACATCAACAGGCTGTCGTCCCTGAGCATAACCAGGTTCCCGTCATCGTTCAGGCGGATAGACCGGATCCTGCCCGGCACATTCATTTCGAAAGAAAAACGGCTGTAATTAAATTGCAACAAGCCGTGATTGGTAGTTAAAAACAGGCGCCCCTCTTTATCCTGCAGCAGCATTCCAAATCGCCATTTTGTGCCCGGTTCGGAGGCTGACGCCAGTTCATTTAACTGATAAAAGCTACTGCCATCATAAACAAAAACGGCATCGGGTCCTGTATACCATATACGCCCCAGGCTATCTTTGGCAATGCTTTGTATGCCGCCATAATAGGATGTTTCCGGCATTACATGAAAGCGATAGCGCGTGGTATCAATAGCATTGGCCTTTTGAAAAAAGACAACTACCAAAATACTCCATAAATATACAATCCGAAGTCTGCCCATGAATCCAATTTGTTTCATCCTTTATAGCTGCTACTCAAAGCAGGGTCTCCAATATAATACAATTTGGCTACATGCGATTATGGGTGCTTATTAAATAAAGTAACTGCCTCATACTTTATCTATGGCGGAGATCTTGTGCCCTTCTTAAACTTATTGATGTATTTATTCTGTTTATCAATCCATGAAGCTATTCAGCTATTATTCCTGCTCCCATCACTCCAGCGCAAATGTCTCCCAGCCGGCAATACTCGTACGATTGCATTTCATTACTGATTGCCCGTCCTCAGAAGAAATGTATTTACCATTATTTCCCCTAAAGGATACTTTTCCATTTGCATTTACAATCCAATCAAATTTTTCCCAATCGCTGATAGTTGTCCGGTTACAGGTAATACCTGAAGTGGCGCCATTTTCCGAGGAGACATATTTATTCATGCTTTTCAGCGCAATTTTTCCACCGCCGGCGTCTACAACAGTGAAGGTTTCCCAGGTAGAAGCAGCCGGACGATTGCACCGCATGGGAGCTTCACCATTTTCGCCTGACACAAACAGGTTGTTGGAGCCTTTTAATTTAATGGATTGACCTATAGGAGGAGCTGCCTGTACCTGTAAGCTGCCCAGTTTCAGCCATCCGTTGGTGAAGTTGCCGGTTACGGCAAGCGCAATACCTGGTTTGTCAGCATTGGTTTTATCGATGATCGCTATTCCCCATGTATAAGTTCCGGGTGGTAAATTGATAGCTGTTGTTGTAAAATTGTAGGTGGTGGGATTGTCTTTCAGCCATTGAGAGGGATCGCTGTTGTTATCTGTAAAAAGCTTTTTTACGGTACCTGCTGTATCCAGGATGGCAAAAGCAACTTTATATTTATAATTCCATTGAGGGATATTGTTAGGACAGTAGCCCCAGCCCATGTTTTTCCAGCGATGGCTCAGGACAGCAACAGCGCCACTGGCAACCACATCCGGCAAAGATATTTCATCGGGATAGAGCCGATACCCGCCCTCTGAGTTAAAACGTTGTACCAGTGGAAAGCTGGTGCCGAACCAGGAGGTTGTTTCCCCCACCCTGAAATCCATCATATTTACATGCGCCTGAGCTGATGCATTAAATTCGCCCAGCCGTACATCTTCAGGATGCCCTTGCCGGTATTGACCGCTGGGATCGTTCCAATAACTATGTGAGCCTACGATCCATCCTCCTTCCATAATGATCGGGCGTTTGTGTTTCCAGGCCGTTGCAAAGTTTCTTTCCCAGCTCTGGTAATAACCATTCATGCCAAAAGCGTCGTGCCGCAGGCTGTAGCCCTGGTTGATCGCCTTCACCAGCAATCTTTCACTATTGGGGTTTACGGCGCCCCAGCTGGTGGGATGGCCTATAAGCCGGTGATAATTGATTACCAATGGCACTTTTGTGAAAGTCCGGTTGTACAGCGCCATTATCCAGTCCAATACTTCTTCCTTAGCTGTTTCTGTCTGCTCGGCCGTTAAAATACCAGGTTCGGCATATACAACGTTATGCGCCTCGCCCCACTTGCCCAACCCATATGCATCGATAAAAGAAGTACGTGCCGGGTCGTTAAAGTCCTTTGCCAGCTCTTCAATAAAAGTGGTATAATATTGCCTGAATACAGAGTCCTGCGGAAAAGGTGTTTTCTGCGTAGGGGCTGCGGGGTTCGATAACCAGTAGGCAGCTCCTGCATCAAACACAAACTGCGGAGTGTTGGCTCCCTGGTCCCGTCCGTCTACAACAATCCTGAAAGCGATGGGCAGCCCCCTGGTTTTAACGCCATTGATCAGTTTACCTATCTGCGAGTTCAGGTCTCTCCAGGCATATACACCGGGGCTGGGGTTCAGCGATCTCCAGCTTGTGCGGATATAGCAGGCGGATGCATAATCGATTGCTTTTACATTCTGCCCTAATTCGGGTACGTAAAACTGTGTATCCCAATAAGTGTCGGTAGCAGTTCGCTGCCCGTACATTACCCAGCCGTTTAACGGGTTACGCAATACCGTTGTACTGTCATAAGCTGGCCGAACCAGGATATTATTATCAGCACCGGTAACCGCTCTTTTTTGCGACCGGGCGCTATTAGTACCCGAAAAATCTTCTCCCTGAATTTTAGTGCAGGAAAGCGAATGCAGTCCTAACAATGCCAGTAAAGCGATCTTTCCGCTGCTGGCGATACTTAGTTGTTTCATTGTGACAAGCATTAATTATTAATAAAAAATCTGAAGTTTCAATGGCAATATTCCAGTAAGCATATATCAGCTTCACTTACGGGTTCGGAAACGCTTTAACACCTCAATAAACAATTTTCAATATTCAACGCTCAATTCTAATTGCTATAAAATGAACATCGGGCATTGAAAATTGCCGTCGTTTATTTTTGTTGCGGCCTCACAAGTCACTACATTAACCAGCAATCATGTATGTTTTAACATACAGTGCAATCATTTTTGATCACTTATCCGGGTATAGTCTTAATAACCGGGATTTTGTACCATCAGTGGCATTTTTTGAATCTCAGATAATGGGATAGGTAACAGGTACATGGCTTTTCTAAAAGATAATGGTCTCGGAGCAGATCCCACCCTATAAGTAAAAGTTGTTTCGCCTGTTCTTTTAATGATCATTACTTTATTAAAACCTTGCAATACCTGTTCCGCAATCATCCATCGGCGCAGATCGTTAAATCTGTGATCTTCAAATGCCAGCTCAATCCTTCTTTCGTTCTGAATAAAACTGCGCATTTCCTCTACTGTCATGCCGGCTTTCATACCATATAAACCGTCTGTTCCCGGCAAGATACCTGCCCTTTCCCGTATTTGCTTTAATGGGGTATAGGCTTTATCGGT
>JBCNOR010000561.1:0-3547 GCA_039593785.1 Niabella sp.
GGCCGCGCTCTTCCGCATCGATGCCGGGGAATGCGCCCGGCGTATCGACGAAGGTAAACACAGGAATGCCGAACTTCTCGGCCAGCTTCATCAGGCGCAGTGCCTTTCGGTAACCTTCCGGGTTAGCCATACCAAAATTGCGTAGCTGGCGCTTTTTGGTATTGGAGCCTTTTTGCTGGCCAATGATCATTACCGTCTGGCCATCTAAAGAAGCAAACCCGCCTACCATAGCTTTATCGTCTTTAATATTACGGTCGCCATATAATTCCGTATAATTTTCCGTCATCAGCTCAATATACTTGTGTGTATAGGGCCTGTCCGGATGCCGGCTTAATTGTACGCGCTGCCAATCGGTAAGATTATGAGTTATCGTCTTACGGGTTTCCTCTACCTTATTTTGAAGCTGCTCTATCTGGCTGCCTAAATCAATATCCGTTTTCTTTTCTCGCTCAGTAGTTAATTCAATTTCATCCAATAAATCCTTTATTGGTTTTTCAAAATCAAGAAACTGCCTGTTTGCATTTTGGGGCATAATCAATGCTTTTATATGAGGCGGCTAAATTAATGATTATTTAGCAATACCGGGAGTTGTAGGTGGATAACTGTAACGGGCTGCTGTTTTGTTAGTGGATTTGCGGCATCGGAGCTGAATTCCGGCAAATTGTTGGGCTGGCAATGAGATGAAAACGCGTTAAAGTGAAAAAAATATGGTGAGGATGATATTGTATGAGTTTTTACTTTATTTTCGCGGCCCGTTAGCAAAAGCAATATTTTTGCAACAGGCCGAAGTAGCTCAGTTGGTAGAGCAGCTGATTTGTAATCAGCAGGTCGCGGGTTCGACTCCCTTCTTCGGCTCATAAAAAAAGCTGGTAAATTATTTTACCAGCTTTTTCATTTACAGGCACCTTAAAAACTTATCTGATTTGTCCGTTACCTTCCAGTATCCATTTTTCGGTTACCAGCTTTTCTAATGCAAATGGCCCGCGTGCATGTAGCTTTTGTGTAGAAATGCCTATTTCAGCACCCAGGCCGAACTCCTCGCCGTCCGTAAATCTTGTAGATGCATTGGTATAAACTGCGGCTGCATCAACTTCTGTAACGAAGCGTTCGCAGGCTTTTTTGTTTTTGGATACGATGGCTTCAGAGTGCTTGGTGGAGTATTCGGCAATATGGTCCAAAGCTTCATCAATATTCTTAACGGTCTTTATTGCACATTTCAACGAAAGAAACTCCCTGCCGAAATCTTCGGGCTTTGCTTTGGTTAAATAGGGGTAGCCTTTTAAGTTTTTATAAGATGCTGCATCTGCGAAAATTTCTACCTCATGTTTTTCGAAAGCCGGCTTTAATAACTGAAGAAAATCAGCAGCAATTTCCTGGTCTACTAAAATAGCATCGACAGAGTTACAAACTGAAGGCCGGCTAACTTTCGCATTGACAGCGATGGCTACTGCCTTTTTAAGATCAGCAGTTTTTTCTACGTATACATGACAAACACCCGCGCCTGTTTCAATAACCGGTACCAGGCTGTTCTGGCGAACAAAACTGATCAGCCCCTCAGAACCCCGTGGAATCAATACATCCAGGTATTTGGTAGCCGTAAACATTTCCTGCACTACCTCGCGTTGAGGTGGTAATAGCGTCACCGTATTGATATCTAATCCAAACTCTTTTAATGCCTTTTGTATAATGCCAATAGAAACCTTATTGGTATGTTGCGCATCACTGCTGCCCTTCAATACACAAGCATTCCGGCTACGTAAGCAAAGCGCGGCAATATCATATGTTACATTAGGGCGGCTCTCATAAATAGCGCCTACTACTCCCAGAGATACGGCTACCTTTTTAAGCCTGATGCCATTGGGTAAAGTTCTTTCAGCAAGAATGGTCCCGGTCGGATCAGGGAGCTGCGCAATGTTCTTAATAGCATTGGCAATATTTCCAAGCCGCTCACTATTGAGCATTAAACGGTCGTTTTTGGGATCATTCGGTTCTTTTGCCGCCAGGTCTTTTTTGTTGGCTTTTAAAATAGCAGCTTCATTTTTGAGAATACCATGGGCTATGGCTTGCAATAAGCCTTTTAATTGCTTTTCCGGCAGTCTTTGTAAAGCGATTTTAGCTTTATTGGCTTTGATAAGCGTTGTTTGTATCGACATGTTGATTGTTCTTATTAGTATGTACCTTTTTGTAAAAGTAGGAATGATTATTTTGTTTTATTCTCCAGTATATTTAGTAACCGCCTGTTCAGGTATAACTTTTCTTTTCCCACCTTTACAGATTCCAGGAATCCCTTTTCCTCCAAAGATATCAGATAATTGCCTACTGTTTTGGCATTGCCTAAATGCTCATCAATAAGGTATTGTCTTTTGGTATAGGGAAGCCGGAACAACAGCTCCACCAGATCTTTAGAATATATTTTAGGAAGCTGCTTTTTCAGGGCAAGGGTCATTTTCTCCATAGCAGCTGTTATTTTACTTAAACGTTCCAAGCCATTTAAGGCGGTTACTTCTATCATATCCAGCATATAGAGAATGTAATTTTCCCAGCTGTTTTTCTCTGTTACATTTTTCAGATTCCTGTAATAGGCAGCCTTATTATCAATAATATACTCGCTAAGATAAATAGCTGGTATATTTAAAAGGCCGGATAGCTTCAGGTATAATAGCAGCAGAATTCTTCCTGTCCTTCCGTTACCATCGGAGAAAGGGTGAATAGCTTCAAATTGATAATGCATTAAAGCCATTTTTATAAGGGGGTCGATATTGCTTTCTGTATTGATGAACTTTTCCCATTTGGATAGTTTATCACGTATTGTTTTTTCACCGCTGGGTGGGGTATACACTATTTTACCTTTTGTGTTAGATAGGGTTGTACCGGGTGTGACTCTTATAGAGGCAGCATTTTGTTTAATACATTGTACGATTTTTATGCACAAATTAGTAGTGATAAAAGGTTTGCTCTTTAGCTGTTTTAAACCCATCCATAAAGCTTCTTTATAACTCAATACTTCTTTGGTAGCATCGTCTTCTATTGTTTTTTCAGCGACCAATGACTGGTATAATTCATCATTGGTGGTAATGATATTTTCAACCTCGGAGCTGGCTTTTGCTTCCTGCAGGTAAATAGTATCCAGAAATAACGTTGGGTTGGGAAGATTGAGCAGCGTTCCGTTCAATTGGGCTAATGCTCTTCCCGCCGATATCGTTTTTCGAAGTATTTTCTTCGTTTCGATATCGGCTGCCGGAGGCAGGTCCGGCAAATTGTTATAAGGAGTTTTGGGGTTGAAGTTGCTCATTTTAATAAGAGTAATTTTTACACTCGTTTTTACAACGAGGGTAAATTTACGCATTTTTTGCCCTCGTTCAAAAAACGAGGGCAATTTTTACCCTCGTTTTTTTACCCCGTTTTTTGTGATTTTTTAGTAAATTAAACCAGCACTATATCATTAGCATGCGCTGCAACAACGTTTTTTTCCTTTAGTTGTTTCTTTAGTTCGGCGCTGCTTAATTTGGTTTTGGCAATGCCAATAATGATATCATCTTCGCTCATT
>JBCNOR010000562.1:0-3530 GCA_039593785.1 Niabella sp.
CCTTCAGGTAGATCATAGGGAACAAATAGGCAAAAAATTCTTTCTCGGCTTTGGTTTGACCTTTATGATTATTCCAGAATGCTGAAGCGCTGTTTTTATTGAACCGCCCGAATAACAGGGCGCCTCCCGCGCCTGCGTTAGTAAAAATACTTCCTGCTGTTGCAGAAAGCAGCGGTTTAAAATCCCATTTAGATGACTTTTCACCAGGGCCCAATTGAGGCGACCATGCCAGCTCTGCATTGACACCAAAGGAGTTGGGCAGCTGGCGTTCCCAATAGGTAGGTTTGTAGATCTGCATAAGGCGGTGCGCCAGTTTTTGCATGTCTTCCCCCATAGAGGATGGGCCAATAACGCCAGCGGTTATTCCCCATTTTAACAACCGTTCTTTGTTGTTGTAGAGCGACTGGTGATAGCTGCCATACAGGTATCCTGCGATGGGCCGGTCCAGTCTATCGACCCTGATTTCGCCGGAAAACCTGGACGTGTAAATATTCTGGCCGGCCGATATGCTATTAATGCGTTCGTTATTTTTTTTAGCTGAAGTGGTGGAGCGCCATTGATAGGCCAGCTTGATTCCGTTGGTATAATAACCATCGTTATTCACCGAAAGATAGCTGTCATTTTCCGTGATAATAGTAAACTGATGCCTGGTTTGGGCAGATGCGGCAGTAAAAAGCAAAAGGAAAAAAGCAGAAAGAAAGTTCGGAAGCTGATACCGCATGCTTGAAGAACCATTATTGTTAAAAATGAGTTTAGCAAAAATAGGGGGCAAAACATTGCTTCTGTATAAGAAACAGCGTTAATTTTTTACTACCGGGCAGCTTTTGCGGTTGTAAGGGAGTAAATCGTTTACTTTGTATCTGAATTACACGACCAAATTCTAACACATGAAATATATTTTACCACTGCTTACCTTATTAATGAGTCAATCGTTAACTGCCCAGCAATTAGAAAAGTTTTACGACATGAATTGGAAAGCATGTGACCCTGTACAGTCACGCTACTATAGTTCTATGGTTAAAACAGATTCTGGTTGGAACAGGACCGATTATTACGTACAGGAAAAAAAACTATACAGAAAAGGGTTGTATGCCGATACCGGAAGTAAATCAGAAAACGGACATTTTACCTATTACTATCCGGACGGGAGGCTTCAAAGAACCGGTCGGTTTAATCATCATAAAAAAGAAGGGCTTTGGGTGGGCTATCATAAAAATGGTCGCCTGGCAGATTCTGCTGTTTATAAAAATGATTTGATTTATGGTACAAAACTCGGCTGGAACGATGCCGGGGTTTTAATTGATTCTACGGTATTAGATAAAAACGGGGCAGGTACGGGCGTATTCTGGTATGCGGATAGAAAGTTGTCGGCTACGGGGGCCTATAGTGAAGGAAAAAAAGAAAACGGTACCTGGGTCTACTATCATTCCAATGGCAACAAAAGTTCTGTTGAGGAGTACGAAAACGGGAAATTTATTAACAGGAAGTATTATGACGAAAACGGATTAGCGCTTACCGATACGGCGAACACACAGCAGAGTGCTTCTTTTCCCGGCGGTGCAGGAGCATGGCGGGAATACCTGGAGAAAAACTTAAAGTTGCCCGAAGGTTACAAAATAGAGAATTCGGACAGGGCTACGGTAGTAATAGATTTTATAGTGGATACCGAAGGTAATATACAGGACGCGTACACCAGTGTACCTTTTCATCCTGCCTTTGATCAGATTGCGTTAAGCATTGTCAGAAACAGCCGAAAATGGAATCCGGCAACGGATAAACACAATCGAAAGGTAAAAGCATACCGCAGGCAACCTATTACATTTGCTCAAATAAAACGCTGACTTATATGATAACACTTAGAATCGTTTTGCTATTAATTGTTGGTTTCTTGTCTTCGGTGATTAACGCCCAGGAAAAGTTATTTGAGGATTTGAGCTACAAGCAGGCACTTAAAAAATCATCAGCATTCAAGAAGCCTGTTCTTTTGTTTTATGAGATGGAGGATAATGAGAAATGGAATGAGACAATACCTAAAGCACTTTCAAAACCTGATATAGCCCGGTTGATTAACGATCACTTTATCAGCATAAAGATTTCGCTGGAGAATAAGGATCGCATCATTCTTCAGGATATGGTAAGCCAAAAAGTTCCTTTTAGTCTTTATTTTTTAGATGAAGAAGGTAGCCTGCTTCCCTTTTTGAAGTCGCCGATGCCGGTTTCAATGGATTCTGTAATAAAGTATGCGCTTAAAACCTATCAGAACCGGGCATTGGTGCAACAAATTGAAAAAACCTATTTTGATAAGGGTAACAAAAATATTGAGGACCTGAAAAAGTTGATACAGGCAAAAACCGATCTCGGTATGGATACAAAATTGTTACTTACGGAGTTCATTAATCTTCTTCCCCCAGACTCTTTTAATACCGGGTCTGTCCGTTTCCTGATGAGACAAAGCCCTGCATTTGGAAGTAATGCGTACCAGAAGGCGGTAAATAACCCGAATTTTTCAGAAGCATGGTGGCCTATGCTCTTGCAGGAACGGATTGATATCAACCAGCGGATCATCAAAAAGTCTACTAATATTGCTATTACTAACCGGGACATGAACTATATGAAGAGTATTGTTCAATTCGCAAGATTTACCTGCAACACTGAAAAAGATAAACTATACGCAGAGCGAACTGTTTTAATGAACTACTATCTTCAAACAGGAGATACGGCCCGGTATATGGAAATAGCTGCCGCATTTAATGATGATTATGCAGCTGCTGCATCTAAGCAGGCTGGTATTAAAACTACCACAGATAGTACCGATGCAATCGACCCGGAGCTACCGGAAAGACTTCGGCAATTGAATATTCCCAAAGCGGTGAGAGTACCTGTAAGCAGCCCTCAGGCAATCTATCTGAACGGCGCAGCAAACTATTTTTACAGGATAGACCGGGAAAAGCGGTATCTGCAAAGGGCTGCTAACTGGGCGGCTCAAAGTGTGGATTTATACCCCGATTACATGAACCGCCATACCTATGCATTATTACTTTATAGGTTGGGAAACAGGGAGCAGGCAATCGAAATGGAGCGCCTGGCCATAAAAAACGCTAAGGAAAAACAACTGAGTATTGCTTCCAAATGGGAACCCATACTGCAAAAAATGAAGGACGGAGCAGCAATTAACTAAGTTACCGGTTCATGTACTTTTCAACCGGCAGCCGGTTTTGCAGGCTACGGCCTAATGTAAGCTCATCTGCATATTCCAGTTCTCCCCCAAAAGCAATACCCCTGGCAATGGTGGTAATACGCACATTTTTACCGCTCAGCTTTTTCTGCACATAATAAATGGTGGTGTCTCCCTGGATATTAGGACTCAGGGCAAATATCAGTTCCTCGGTTTGCTCCTGGTCTATTCGTTCTACCAGGGCGTCGATATTCAGCTGATCAGGACCCACTCCGTCAAGGGGCGAGATAACGCCTCCTAAAACATGGTAAGTACCGTTAAACTGCTGGGTGCTTTCTATGGCAATCACATCACG
>JBCNOR010000563.1:0-3510 GCA_039593785.1 Niabella sp.
TTAAAAAGTTGACAGGAAGCAACCCGGGATTTTATTTCGATGGTTGAACTGACGCGGTATGTAGAAAACAAAAAATCGCTCCGGGGAGCGATTTTATAATGAAGTTTATTTAATGTATCAATTATCTTCTTCGTCCACCACCGCCGTTTTCAGCGTCGTTCATGCGAATTTTTCTACCCCGATAATTTTTACCATCCAATGCTTTGATCATTTTACTGCCGGCAGATGACTCTATTTCAACCCAGCTGTTCATGTCCTTCATGTCTATTTTACCCAATACATCTTTGCTCAATCCACTCATGTCTAAAATAAACTGTAAGAAACTTGCTTTATAAAAGCCGTCTTTGGTACCGAGGTTTACAAATAAACGCTGATAGTTGCCATTGCTGCTCCTGGAGCTGCGACCATCTCTGCCGCCCCTTTCTGCAGACCGGCTTTCCCTGCCGCCTTTACCCGAATCGCGGATATTCAGATCGGCAGCATTCTCATAGTATTTTAAAAAACGATCAAATTCCAGAGCTGCGACGCGTTGCATGATCTCTTCTTTATCTACGTCTGCAAATTTTTCTTGCAGGATAGGAAGATAAGTAGCATACTCACCGTTGCTGATATCGGCCTGCAGCATCTTATCGATAAAATGGAAGAACTGTTTGCGGCAAACATCTTTACCACTTGGGATATCCATTTTATGAAACTTCGTATTTACCAGTTTTTCAATCTGGCGTAAACGGTATATTTCTCTCGGAGTTACCAATGAAACTGAAACCCCGCTTTTACCGGCACGACCGGTTCTTCCGCTCCGGTGCGTATAAACTTCGGTATCATCCGGTAATTCATAATTGATAACGTGCGTAATTTCTTTTACATCAATCCCCCTTGCGGCCACATCTGTAGCAATCAATAACTGGATTGACTTCTCACGAAAACGCGCCATCACTTTATCACGCTGGGCCTGTGTTAAGTCACCATGCAGAGCTTCAATATCATAACCTTCACGAATGAGATTTTCAGTTACGTTTTGAGCATCTGCCTTAGTCCTGGTGAAAATAATACCATAAAGACCAGGGTTGAAATCGATGATCCGCTTTAAGGTCTCATAACGATTGACATGCTGCGTTGCATAATACTGGTGATCTATATTGGCATTGCCCGAATTCACTTTACCTACAGTGATCTCATGCGGGTTGTCCATATACCGCTTGCTCACCTGCCTGATAGCGGGCGGCATTGTAGCGCTAAACAGCCAGATACTTTCCCTGTTGATGGTTTCTTTAAGAATGAACTCAATATCGTCCTTAAAGCCCATATTCAGCATTTCATCGGCCTCATCTAAAACTACGTAGTGAATACCTTCTAAATTGATGGCTTTGCGCTCAATTAAATCAATTAATCGACCGGGCGTAGCTACAATAATATTGGTTCCTCTTTTAATTTCTCTGATCTGATCAGATATAGAGGCGCCGCCATATACTGCTGTTACACCTATCGATCCTTTTTTTGCTTTGAAGTTGCCTAGATCGTTGGCAATCTGAAGGCATAATTCGCGCGTTGGGCAAATAACAAGAGCCTGCGGCGTGCGCTGCTCCTTATTAATAAGTTGTAACAAGGGTAAACCAAAAGCCGCGGTTTTACCGGTTCCGGTTTGTGCTAAACCTACGAAATCTTTGGTACCTTGTAATAAAACGGGAATGGCTTGTTCCTGAATGGGTGTGGGTGTTACGAAACCTATAGTTTCCAGAGATTGAAGCAGCCCAGCCTCAATCCCTAATGATTCAAATGTTGTCATAAAAAGAGTGCAAAGGTAACAAAAACAAATCATCTGGCAATTTTTGAAAATATATACCCTTGTAATTAGTACCTACTTTCTTATATGCCTGTAACTACAATATATGTTTACAACTGCAAAAACAGGCCCAGAATGTTTTTTTACCTGTCGGGATTTTTTTTATTTCCCGGAATATTTAAATAATAATAAAAACAAAAAAACCACTCCGCCGCGGCGGAATGGCTCCTCTATATTGCTTGCCGAATAAAAATTATAACTTAATAGCAGACGAATCTTCAATAGCAGTAGTTGTATCGAGATTAACCATCGTATCTGTTGGGTTAACCGGAGGATTTCCTAAAGTCGGGTCTACTACGCTGCTGTCAGAACCAGTACCTGTAGAGTCTGAATTTCCTTCACCTTCGCTGGCATTATTGCAAGCGACAAAACCTAAAGAGCTGATTGCGAATAAAATAAATAATTTTTTCATACAAATTGAGGTTTGCGGTTTAAAATAATTAATACCAAAGGGACTAAAAGGTAACCCGTAAATAAAAAATTTTTTCTGACTGAAAAAGGGTTACTATTTTTAAAAATTCGTATTAAATTACCACAGGTTGAAAGATTCTACATTAGAACAGGAAATAAGTTTACTGAAAGGATTAGCTCGTAACGACAAAAAATCGGTTGAATTGATCTATGGCCAGAACTATAATCTGGTTCAGGCATTGGTAGTCAACAACAACGGAACCATAGATGATGCCAAAGATATTTTCCAGGAGGCTATGATGGTTTTGTATGATAAGGCAAGATCGGGCAGTTTTGAGTTAAATTGCCAGATAAGAACCTACCTCTACTCAGTTGCCAGGAGGCTTTGGCTGAAAAAACTGAACCAGAGCAATAGACATACCGCCGATTTTGATGATACCAACGAAACTCAGATAGCTGTAGACGGCGACGTAGTGGAGCATGAACAGAAAGATGCAGAATTTGAAATGATGCATGCAGCTATCAGCACATTGGGAGAACCCTGCAAAAGCCTGCTGGAGGCGTTTTATTTTAAAAACAACAGCATGCAGGAAATAGCAGAAAGCTTTGGGTATACAAATGCAGAAAACGCAAAGACCCAAAAATACAAATGCCTGATGCGCTTAAAAAAAATATTCTTTTCTCAATATAAAAAAACCTGATTAAGTGATGAACGACCAGAACAATAACATAACCCTTTTAGATGCCGTTGAACGGTATATAATGGGGAATATGAACCCGGATGAACGTCTTCATTTTGAAAACCTGCGGAAAGCAGATAGTGAAGTGGATCAGATGGTAGTGGAACATACTTTGTTTTTACAAAAGATGAACCGGTTCAACCAGTGGCAGAAATTCCAGCTTTCACTGAATGAAGTACATAACGATTTATCAGCACAGGGTAAAATAAATGCCACCCTGCCTAAAGGCGGTAAAGTATTATACCTGTTCAATAAATTTAAGAAAACAGCTGCCATCGCCGCATCAATAGCGGGCATTACAGCCCTGGTGGTAAACGGAATTGTTGGTTCGGTTACGCCTAAGGCGCCTAAGTATCAGCTGGAGGAGCTTAAAAAGAATATTAATACACTGACTCAAAAGTCCCGCTTACAGGACAAAGAAATCAATACCCTTAAACAAGGCAGCACGGCTGCTATTACTCCTGAGATACCTTATACCAATAGTGGTACCGGGTTTATCATTGACGGAAAGGGATA
>JBCNOR010000564.1:0-3508 GCA_039593785.1 Niabella sp.
CGCAGCCCGGTGCTGATGGCCAGCGCGATGCGCAAGGCGGTCGAAGCCGGCCGTGAGGCGTTCCTGACAAACAAATACGATCAGGAAAAGAAATAATTGACCGTTCATACCAATATCCGCAAATGCATGTACTGAAGAATCGCCCAGCACACCGCTTTTGGTAAGAAAAGTGGAGTATACGATAAACACAAAAGACAAGGCCAGAAACAGGAAAGAAGATCTTAAGGAATAGCCGCTATGTTTAAATATCAGCATGGTATGCAGGCCTGAAACCATGATCATCCAGGGCACAAGCGATGCATTTTCTACCGGATCCCAGGCCCAATAGCCTCCAAAATTTAACGATTCATAAGCCCATTTGGCCCCCATCATAATACCTAATCCCAGGAAGGCAACGGAAAACAAGGTCCAGGGAATAGCACGGGTTACCCAGCCTTTAATATCCTTAGTCCAGATACCAGCCATTGCAAAAGCAAAAGGTATCAATGTAGACGCAAATCCAAGGAACAGTATAGGAGGATGTATTACCATCCAATAGTTTTGCAGTAATGGATTCAGATCATTTCCATCAGTTACCATCGACAGGTAGTCGGGCCGCAGCGGTTGAGACAAATCAAAGTTGATATGCATAGCGGGAGCTTCGTCCAGCACGCCTGAATCTCTTAACAGGATAAAAGGATTAGAGCCTATTTTCACATCAAAGATGTAAATACCAATTACCATGGTAGCCAGAAAGAACTGGGCAAAGCTTACTACCGACATTACAGGAGCTTCCCACTGTTTTTCCCTCCTTATAATAATTACACCCAGAACGCAGTGCCAGAAAGCCCATAGCAGTGTACTTCCCTCCTGCCCTTCCCAGAAAGCGCTCATAATGTACTTAAACTCTAAAGAGAGACTGGTATGCTGCCAGGCATATTTGTATTCAAATAAATGATGGTAAAGAATATGTAGAAGCGCCGCAAAAATGATCAATACAGCAGCCACTTCGGTTAAAAAAGCAATCCGGCCCAATTTTAGCCAGCCGGCTTTGGCATCAGGAGTAGCCTGTACTGCTTTAAAATAAGCGAATGCTGCCGTAAGCGAAGCAATCAAAGAAACTAAAATGAATAAATGTCCAACCTGACCGGGCAACAAATGCTCGCCTGCGTACTCCATAAATATTACTGTTTAACTGTGGCAACCTGCGCCACCGTATTATTATAAGCTGAATCCTTTTTATTTCCCGGATGCTTGGACGGATCCTGGTCTTTGTATTTACTGGGGCATTTGGTTTGGATACTCTGGCAAACGAACTGTCCTTCCTCGTATTTGCCCTTCATCACCAGTCTTTCGCTTAACTCAAAGTTTTCAGGCTTGGGGCTGTGATAAATTACTTTTACCTTATCGCCCAATGTATCAATCGCAGTGAATGCCAGATAATTAGGGTTTTTGATGGCATCATACTCCATTGGCTCCGATTTATCCCATTTTGCCATCAGGTGTACAAATTTTCCCGGTTTAGATTTTGCAATAGCAACCGTGTCGTAAGTGGTGGTGGTTTGTAAAAAACTAACTAAAACCGCTATGGCAGCAGCAGTTAGAACTAATAGAATAATGTGAATTTTCTTCATTATCTGCTGAAAATTTTTGCAAAATTAAGACAAATAGCCCGCTTATGGTACACTAACAATGGTTTAACAGTTTTGTTTCAAAATCGAGAAAAAGTTTTTTGTTATTTATTTTCCATCAGATCAATGCACAAATTAGTCCATACCAGAGAACAAACTCTTAGCGCTTGTCGTGATTACCCTCCGGATCTCAACGCCATTTATTTTAGAAGGAAATAATAAGCGTCGCTGTAGAGGGTTCCGGGAAAAATTTTGCGAAGTTTGAATATTGCTGCGTGACGCATGCGAATGCGACAAACACGATCTCCTTATCTGAAGCATCCCTATTAGTAAAAAATTTATAGTATATGATATCCTACCATATTGCTCCGGCCCAGGTAAAATCTTCAAATGAAGGCGGCAGATAATGTCCAACCAAAAACTGCTTAGATAGTTTCAAACCTGTTGCCCGCTGCGTAAGTGTATTAAGATCCTGTATCGTAGGTGTTTCCTTTACTTCTATGGCAGTATCATTATTAAAAATGAAATCTATCTCCTGCCCTGTCTTCTTTTGATAATACTGCAGATCTCCCAAGGGATGTAATTGAGCTGCCACTGCGTTTTCGAATACCTGCCCACTCGACAATTTATTATCAGATAATATATTCAGAATACCATTATCACTAAAATACAGTTTCTTCTGTTGAGAAATTTCACGGTCGATATTCCTGGTAAAGGGGGCCAGCTGGTAAACCAGGTAAGTTTGCTCCAGCAATTGGGTATAAGAGGCTATTTTTTGCCGGTTAATACCAGAGATATTAGCCAGTTTCGAATAGTCTACTTTATTTCCGCTACGTGCGGCAAGTAATTTTACCAATTTGTATAAATCTTCCCCGGCAGCGTAATCAGACAACAATTTTACATCCAGCTCAACATAGGAATTAACAATATCCAGCAAAAGATCCCTCTTTTCCGCAGGGCGTTTTTGCAATACAACCTCGGGAAATCCACCGTAAGTAAGATATTCCTTATAAAAGTTGGCTACCCTGTTATACCAGGCTGCCTTAAAAGGCTGCCATAGATACCTTCCAAAAGCCGGAGCCCACAGCTTCTTAAAAACAAGAAATTCTTTAAAGCTGAGAGGATACATTTCGAATATTTTTTTCCGGCCGGACAAACTCTCGGAAAAGGTATTCTTCATATAATAAGAACTTGACCCGGTAACAATAAATTTTACATTGTAGGTATCATACAGGTATTTAATAAGGCTGGGGAGGTTTTCTACCAGTTGTATTTCGTCCAGGGCAATCAGGCAGGGCTTCGAAAACTGAATCCCCAACAATTCCAGCTCCTCTTTAATTTCTTCGTAATTAGGCTTATTCAATAAAGTTCTGATCTCTATACGCTCACAATCCAGGTATAATTTTGTTATATGCGCTGACTTTTCCAGTAAATGCTTTACGGCGGTGCTTTTACCTACACGCCTCATTCCGGTTAGCACAGTCACCTGCCTTTTATACAGATGCGCCTCCAGACTGGCATATATATCCCTGCTAAACATATACTAAAGGTAATAATTTTCTTCTGTCATATCAAATAATAATACTTTTTGACAAAAAAGTAATCAAATAGTTATACTTTTTGATTAAAAAAAATAAAAGAGACTAGCTATTGATAGGGTCAGAAATTCAGATTCACCTTCTCTGGTTTTGATATACTGGCTCTAAAAGTTATAAAAGTCAAAATCTTAACTGCATTTCATCATTAAAAAACTAACGATTGTTAGTTTTTTAACTAAAAATCCTTTACTTCGCTTAAATTAGATCAACAAAAAAAGAACAACCTCTTGTATCCTATTCAATCGAACATCAATACACAGTCGGCTGATTTCACAGCTAATCAGAAAGCCTATTTCCCCA
>JBCNOR010000565.1:0-3503 GCA_039593785.1 Niabella sp.
TTACCCTGGATCAGCGCCTTAATTGACGAAGGAGAAAAATTTTATAAAGAAAAAGGACAGCCTTTATTCAGCTCTCACATGCTGGATCTGAGCGAAGAGCCTATCGAGGAAAATATCGCTACTTCCTTGGAGTTTTTCAAACGTATGGATCCGTTGGGTATGAGCATCGAGATTGAATTAGGTGTTACCGGTGGTGAAGAAGATGGTGTTGATAATACTGATGTCGACAACTCTAAATTATATACCCAGCCTGAAGAAGTAGCTTATGCTTATGAACAACTGAGCACCGTAAGCAATATGTTTACCGTAGCAGCTGCTTTCGGTAATGTACATGGTGTTTACAAACCAGGAAATGTACAGTTAACTCCTGTAATTCTGGACAACAGCCAGAAGTACATCGCTGAGAAATTTAAAACCAGCAGCAACAAACCGGTTTATTTCGTATTCCACGGTGGTAGCGGTTCTGAGCAAAGCCAGATTCGTGAAGCAATCAGCTATGGAGCTATCAAAATGAACCTGGATACCGATATGCAGTGGGCATTTGCTGAAGGAGTTTTTGACTACTACAAAAAGAACGAAGCCTACCTGCAAGGCCAGTTAGGTAACCCAGAAGGTGAAGACAAACCTAACAAAAAGTATTACGATCCGCGCGTATGGTTACGCAAAGGTGAAGAGACTTTTGTTAAACGTCTTGAAGTTGCTTTTGAAGATCTGAACTGTATCGGTAAAAATGCATAAATAATAAAAGACCCCGCAATGCGGGGTCTTTTATTAAACATTTAAGTAATTCTTATAAAGAATTATTATCATCTTTTTTGCCTTCTAATATTTTAACTTCTACAGGAACCAAGCCATTGCCGGCATGGGCAATTTTCTGAAAAGCAGATTTGCTTAAATCTACCCGGCCTTTTACATGTGGGGCCATCCTGTCGTTTACTACAACCTGTACGCTTTGACCGGTTTTTTTATTGGTAACCAATAAACGTGTACCTAATTTGTAGATATTAGATGCTGCTGTTAAAAGATAGTCTCTGTATATATCGCCTGTTGCGGTTTTGCGACCATTGAACTTACTGTGATAATACGATGCTTTTTGCGAAGTACTTTGAGCAAGGCTTTTGGCATAACTGAAAATAAAAGCAAAAAACAGAACTAACCATTTCTTCATGTGAGATATTTTAGTTAAACAATAAACGCAGAAAACCAAATTTTATTTTACTGCGCCTCTATAACGTTATTTTACTAACATGCAAAATACGGGTGCAAAGTTACGTTGAAACGAACTTCAAGCTTGTCAATACAGGTGACAATCTGACTTAAAATTATTATAAAATATTGAAAATCAATATGACGATCTAACAAAATGAGCTTCTCAGCCATTTTGTGGAGTTTTTAAATCAAAAATCTATAAAACCGGGGAGTCTGAAACCAGTTTCCTGATCAGCACAATTTGCCCTAAATGATAGTAACTATGTTCTAAAACACCTTGTATATTTCTAAAGTAAGTGTCATATTTTTCATCCACAAATACCTGGTCGAATAACTGATCATCCATAGCTGCTACGGCATCCGCAAATTTTTCTGCGTTATCCAGGAGTGAACGAACCAGGCTCTCCCAATCGGCATCCGTTTCTATCGGAGGAAGATCAAAACTGTATTGATCACTGATCTCCAGTTTTCCTCCATTAAAAACATGGAGAATTCCTTCGAGATAGTAGTTGATATGAAAGGTCAGCGCTGCAATAGTGTTTAAATCTCCTACTTGTTGAATAGCCTGCACCCGGTTTACTGATAACAACTGGTCTTTATAATTAGTGTTGGCAATCCATCGTCCGTTTAAATATACTTCCCTGAGCCGGTTAGCAAGAAAAACATTTCTTTCCATATTGGTATTATTTTATACAAAGTCCGCAAAGAAGAGACGTGGTATACACATCTGTCGTTTATTGAATTTGAACTCCTGCTTACTATTTCCTACTCCTTACTCACCATTCCCTACATCCTGCTTGCCATTAAGGAACTACCACTCCCTCCAGGTCATAATCGTAAGCCTTCTCAATTCTAACATTATAAAACTCGCCGATCTTTAATCTCTGGTCACTGGTGATGATCACTTCATTATCTACTTCTACGCTGTCAAATTCTGTACGCCCGATATAACGACCGGCTTCCTTTTTATCGATGATGGTTTTAAAAACCCTGCCTATTTTTTCCTGGTTCAATTCGTAAGAGATCTCCTGTTGGTGTTCCATTACTTCCTGCGCCCTCCGCTCTTTTTCTTCCTGCGGTACATCATCTTCAAACTGGTAGGCGCCTGTGTTTTCTTCATGCGAATAAGTAAAAACCCCCACCCTGTCAAAACGGTGCTTATCAAGGAAGGATTTTAATTCATTAATATCTTCCTGCGTTTCACCGGGGAATCCCGCTATTAAAGTAGTGCGCAAGCAAATACCTGGAACTTTTTCCCTTATAGTCGCGATCAACTCATCCATCTCCGCCTGTTTGATCTGCCTTTTCATCGCATCCAGCATGCGGTCAGACGCATGTTGCAACGGTATGTCCAGGTAATTACAAATATTATCGCGTTCGCGCATTACATCCAGGATTTCCAATGGGAACTTAGTAGGGTAAGCATAATGCAGTCTGATCCACTCCAGGCCTTTTACATCAGCCAGGCGGTGTAATAATTCAGACAACATTCTCTTTTTATAAATATCCAGTCCATAATAGGTCAGCTCCTGCGCAATCAGCATCACTTCTTTCACCCCCATACGCACCAGCTTTTCAGCTTCCAGTACCAGCTCGTCAATGGGTTTGCTAACGTGTTTACCACGCATCAGGGGAATGGCGCAAAATGTACAGGTACGGTTACATCCTTCTGAAATTTTCAGGTAAGCATAGTGTTTGGGAGTGGCTAACAAGCGCTCTCCCACTAATTCGGTTTTATAATCTGCCTCAAATTGCTTTAAGATTGAAGGCAGTTCCATGGTACCAAAAAAAGCGTCTACTTCCGGTATCTCCTCCTCCAGGTTATTCTTATAACGCTCGCTTAAACAGCCGGTTACATATACTTTATCGAGGCGTCCCTTTTTTTTCAATTCTACCTGCTCCAAAATAGTATTGATGCTTTCCTCCTTGGCTTTATCAATAAATCCACAGGTATTTACCACCACTATATTATGATCCCGCTTCTTATTCTCATGTACTACATCAATATCATTAGCCAGCAGCTGACCGCTCAGCACCTCGCTATCCACCATATTTTTGCTACAGCCCAGTGTAATGATGTTAACCTTATCCTTTTTTAGCGTTCTTACTTTCAATATCTGTTTTTTTAAGGACTGCAAAGGTACAGCATTTATCAGACACCCTAACCAATCGCCTGCTTAGCCCTGATCAGGATTGCATTTTGCGCATTGCTGGGTATATTTCTACCCTATCCCGCCCAACAGGGCCATCTATTCTATTATCAGCTCATCGGCAAATATCCACCCCGGGGCTCC
>JBCNOR010000566.1:0-3496 GCA_039593785.1 Niabella sp.
ATCTGATATATTAACCTCGATTGTAGCCGGCAAATTTCCGAAACCCAGACCAATAAATACAGATACAGTTTTGAATATTTTTATGGATACAGCGTTATAGCGCCTGCTTAACGTTCTTACCTAAACGTTACAGATCAAACTCCAGCCGGTCGTCCCATTGCAGGGCAAAATTCAAACGCATACAATTATTAAACTGGTTACGTTGGGTAAACATCTTTGCGATCTTGCGGTATAAGGTTTTTCTGGACATCCTGTTAATGATTAAGTTTAAAATTCATTAAGCCAAATTAGCTACACCTATTAAGCCAGCTAAGCAGGCGTTTATTAGCCTCTTTGCATTTTTGGACATTTGCAAACAAAATATTGCCGGCATACTGCTTTCTGCTCCATGCCACCAACCGGTATTCCCATTGAAGCCCGGTATAGGCTTTATCCATAATCGCCTTAAATGAAGGTTCACCTGATTCACATACTGAGATATAAGAATACCCTATTACTTTCCCGCCGCTCCTGGCAATATAAAGCGGACAGCCAAAATCTGCAGTCAGCAAGTCTCTTCCTGACGACCTTCCGGCCGATACCTGTATGGACTGCTGTTGTTTTCTATAAAGTTCCCTGATAACGCTGAGATCCGAAACCTGCACCGGGCTGAAATACACCTGGGTTGAATTGGCTGGTGTAGTAGTTGCTGCTTTCATAAAGCAAAGCTACGTCGCAGTTTCAAGCAGATACAGATACAGAATGATGTAAATTTATGGATACAGATTTATGAAACATCCGTAATAAACCAGGTCAAACCCTTATTCAGAGCTGATTTTCTGCCAAACAGCAGCATCCGTACTTTTCATCCAACCTGAGATCTGTTTTATTCCTAACGCTGTTTTAAGAAATTGAAGTGATTCAACTTCAGATGTCAATAAAAGTTTTTCGAATAAGGTTTTGTAAAACTCAGTTACGCCAACCTTTTTTTTATACCGATACAGCAACAGTGCCGACACTGAATACATTTCGGGCTTATACCAGCCCGTTAATAAAGAGTCTGCATTATCAAGAGCATTGGCATAGACCTTGTCGGCTGCTATCTGTGCTTGAAATGTTTTCCAGTCGGCCTCCACTGAATTACCTTGCCGGGCTTCTCCCCCACTCAGTAAAGTGGCCAGTCCCTCATTCAAAAAATTGTTGAATGGATAGCCGGAGAGTATATAATGTATTAACTCATGCCGGTAGTAACCAGCTGCAATTACATCTATAATAGTATAATCATCCTTAATAAACCTGGAGGTAATAAAATAATTGTAAAAGTTGTAGTACTCTAGACCTTTGAAATACCCGTCTCCGATAATATATCGTAATTTTTTTGAAGGCCTTATGAATACAGGGTATTGGCTACTTATATTTCGAAGCATACCGGAAAGAAAACGTTCTGATCTTTCCATATTACACAAATACGCGGCCCGTTCAGCCTCTCTTACATAAAAAATAATATTTGGATAACTTACTGACACATAATCCCTGTTGTAAAGGGGAAATATGACTCGTCGGGTCTTTGTATCTACACCTATTTTAACAAATCCCTGAAAAAGCTTAAGTGGACTTTTGCTAAACTGATAATAAACGTTAACAGAAAATAAGATACTATCCGCCAGGTAGGATTCAACACCCATTATTTCAAAAACAAGGTTTCTTGGTGTAACACCCCCTACAATAACTGCAGCCGCTTCATTCGCAAAGGAAGAGTCAGGTTTGACAGCAAAAAGCTCTTTTTGAAAAAAATGCCGGATCAATGCCATGCTTTCACTAACACGTTGAAATGTTTTTGCTTCAGGAAACAGTCCCTGTAAATTCCTCATATCAAGTATTTCTACAGAGGTTACTGTAGGGGTCTCCTGGCTCCATCCCACATCAGGCAAATACACCATCAGCACCAGGCAGGCTTTCAGCAAGAGCTTTTTCATAAGCAATAATTTAGGCTTCAGCTATTGATTGGAGTAGTCATTTCTTTAATCTTTAACGACTAAATCCCTAAACGAAAATCCTTCACACTTTTAGGCTCAATGCTCACTTCATTAAAATAGCTCGCCGTTCCGGTATCAACCGGGCATTGCGCGCTGATGCCTAAGAAAATATTGGAAGGATATTCATTTTTATACAACCGGGCCAGCTTCCATTTTTTATTATCCAGCGAATAATAGCTGCCCACCGTCTTTGTATCCGATGATATTTTCATGTACACATATTTTTGCTGAACCAGGTCGTGGTTATTATCATCCGATGTGCCAACCGTTCTCACCGAAACCACCCGGTGATCGCCGCTTTCATCCTGTTCAAAACAAAATTTCTGGTACAGGTCGTTACTGCTGTATATATACAATACACCCGCGTTATACATTCCATTAGGTGTAAACTGAGGCGTTACTTTTGCCGTTAGGGTAAAGGGCTTTGTGTTATCGACAGATGACAATAAGATGGGTGCAGTATTATTGGACAACTTACCGTCAGGATCGGAAAAGAAATCTTTTTTAGCGCCTACCCTGAATAGGACCTGTCCCGAACTGTCTACATTAATTAAACCAGCCGCGTCGTTCAACGATTTATCAAAGCGGGTATTACCAATTTTGATATCAACATTGGTAAGTGCAGTATTAACGGGGGCCTTTGCTTCAGCAGTTGAATTTTCGACAGGCTGTTGAGCAGTTTCCTGGTTCTGGCAGGCCAAAAGCAACAACAATACAATTACAGGCAGCGGGTTCAGTATTTTTTTCATTATTAGTAGTAAAGTCCTTAAAATCGGTTTCCGCTCAAATGTAGTATAAAGGACGGTAAATAACCAAGATTAGGGCAATTTCAATTTTCTCGAACTTATGCCAACCTAAATGCCCGCCCGTGCCGGTACGGGCGGGAGGCATCTGCTAAATACAGAGACCTGCCGGCCGGTCAGGCGGGTTTCTTCGTAAGTTCGAAGCGCCCCTTCCAGGAAGTACAGCTTAAAGCGAAAATCTGAATTGTACTCATTACACGGATATTATTTTGAAGGCGACTTTGGCCAAACGTTTTTGCTCCGAGGTGTAACATTTTTATAGATACGGTCATCTCCCCATTATCCCGGCCCCATAGGGGGCACATGTTTACCATACCGGTTTACCCAATGGTGCAATTAAGCAATCATTGGAAAAAATTATACATATTCCAATCTAATAGATTTTATCTATACCATTATTAATAATTCCAATAGAGATTTCGATACGAAATGTTTGATGCAAACGGTGAATGAGATACTTTCGCGCCATCAACGATTTGCCGCCATAGTGAGAAGATCATTATTGATTTTTAATTTATAAAACTTATACAATGGCATTAACAGGCAAAAAAGCGCCTCACTTTATTTTCGGCGCAGTAATCAATGGCGAAGAGATCGTAGATAACTTTTCATTAGAGCAATACCTGGGCAAAAAGCATGTGATCCTGTTTTTCTATCCAAAAGATTTCACTTTCGTAT
>JBCNOR010000567.1:0-3495 GCA_039593785.1 Niabella sp.
AGCCATGTTGAGAGAGCCCGTCATACCATATAAAATGCCAATGCCCGTTAGGAAGAACATGGATGCCAGTATGTTCATCGACATGTATTTCAGCGCTCCCTCCAGCTGGGTCTTGCGTCCTCCCAGTGTCATCAGCACAAAAGACGAAATAATGATGACCTCAAACCAAACGTAGAGGTTGAAGATATCGCCGGTTAAAAAGGCGCCGTTTAATCCCATCACCAGGAAATGAAATATTGGGAAATAGCCATACAACATTCTCTGCCGGCTGAGGCCTGTTGCCGAAAACATGGACACAGCGAAAGCCGCAATGGAAGTGAGCAGCACCATGGTAACTCCTAAAAGATCAGCTACAAAAACAATACTAAAGGGGGCTTCCCAATTAGAAGCATTAACGGTAAATGTACCGTTCAGGTATACCTGCCTGAACAATAAAATAGCAGCAACCAATGCACCCAGGGCGCCGCCCACCGATAAAATACGCTGCGTAACTGTTTTACGCCATGCAATCAGCTGAAAGATGGCGATGAGCAAATGAATAAAAACCGGCGCTAAAATAAAATTGCCCATCATATATCTTCCTCCTCCGGTGTATTTAAGTTATCCAAATCATCTGTTTCTACCAATGCGTACACGCGTTTCAGTAATACGATAGCAAAAGCCGTAAGGGCAAAACTGATTACAATAGCCGTCAATATAAGCGCCTGTGGCACGGGGTCGGCATAAGATCGATCCATCACATCTGCTGCAGCATCTATTATCGGAGGCTTGCCTTTAACAATGGCGCCCAATACAAAAATCAAAATGTTTGTTGCGCTGCCCAGCAGCATAATACCCAGCAGTAGCTTTACCATGCTTCGCCGCAGTATAAAGTATACGCCTCCCGCATACAACAATCCAAGCACCAGTATCAGTAATAACTCCATATTAATCGTCTGTTAGCGAAATAGTAAACAAAATAGTTAAAACAACGCCCACTACCACCAGGTAAACGCCCAGATCGAAGAACAGCGCTGATCCCAGCGAACCTATGATGGGGAATTTGCCCTCTAACCAAAGCCCTGTCATTGGCGGCAAGCCCCATAACATCGGGGCCATTACACTCAGCGCAGCAATGCCTAATCCTACGGGAATGAGAGATAGCGGCTTTCTGCCCAGCAATGTCATGGTGGCATTGGTACCATTGGCAAAACTATGTAGCACAAAGGCAATAGATGCTACCAGTCCGCCTACAAATCCACCTCCGGGGTAATAATGCCCTCTTAACAACAGGAATACCGAGAACAATAATAGTATCGGAAGCAGGTACCGCGTTGCCGTTTGTAAAATGCTACTTCTCATATTATTCTTTTTCTGAGGGTTTTAATCTCAGTCTTAATAAATTATACACGCCTATGGCCGCAATACTTAATACTACGGTTTCAAATAAGGTATCGATACCTCTGAAATCCACCAATATTACATTCACCACGTTTTTTCCTTTAGCATCCAGGTAAGCTTTCGATCCATAAAAATCGCTGGTGGCGGTTTCAATAGGCTCGTGGTGTACCTGTAAGGCTACCATACAAAGTATGAGTCCGAACCCCAATGCTACAGCCATGTCCCTATACCGTTCTTTTCTGGTACCCAGGTTTAAGAAAGGTGGGAGCTTATAGAGAACCAGTACAAATAATACGGTAGTGAGCGTATCAATGGTGAACTGCGTCATGGCCAGGTCGGGGGCGCTGTAAAAAACAAACATCACACAAATACAATAACCAATAATACTCATGGAAACTACTGCAGTAAGCCGCGATTGGGTGGTGATCATCATAATTAACGCACCTATTAAAATGGCAACTATCGCTACTTCGTATACACTCAGCATGGCGAGGTTGTAAAAGTTGATGTCTATGGGTCCGCTTAACCAGAGCTTATAGGCTAAAAGCGCTTCGGTAAACAGGATGATCTTCAAATGGTAAGACCGCAGGTAACCATTATGGAAGGTGCTGGTGTACCAGTCAGAAAATTTAAAGATCCCCGCAGTAAGTCGCTGCATCAGGAATTCGGGCGACAGGTTTTTATAGCGATGCACCCATTTACTTTTTGAAAGGCTGGGTTTATTGAAAAGGTAGAGCAGGGTGCCCGCACCAAAAGTGAGCAAACTTAAAAGCAGGACTGTATTGAAGCCATGCCATATTTTTAGATCGAGCTTTGTATCTGCGCCAAACATAGCATTAGCAGCGCGCAGGGAGAAAAGCTCTCCTATATAGTGCGGCATCAATCCAAACAACACTCCTAAAACCGCAAGTATAAGTGGAGGAAGCCACATAGAAGTATAAGGCAGGTGTATCTTTTGATAGGAAACAGGCAAAGCTCCCGTGAAGGGCTTGATCCCTGCCATAAACCCGGCTGCCACGAGGCAGATATTGGTAAGTACGGCAAGTGCGGTAAGCAAGGTTGCCCACGAGGGTTGGGTATGAAGCGTTGCTTCGTAGATAAGATCTTTGCCTATAAAACCAAATGAAAGCGGTATGCCTGCACTGGATAGGGCTGCGAGGAAGCCGGCTATGGCCACCGGCAACAGTACTTTCCTGAGACCCGACAGTTTTGTGATATCACGTGTGTGCGTTTCATGATCTATAATACCTGTAACCAGGAAGAGCGCTGCTTTATATAGCGCATGTACTAATATGAAAACGCTTACAGCAATGACTGCATCCCTGGTGCCCAGGCCAATAAGAAAGGTTAAAATACCTAATGCAGAAATGGTAGAGTAGGCCAATATACTTTTTAAGTCAACCCGTAGCAGGGAGTGACCGGCCGCAAACAACATCGTAAAGCCTCCAACGATCATGAGGGGGTAACTCCACGCGGGTGTATTACCCAATATAGGATCAAATCTTGCCAGCAGGTAAATGCCCGCCTTAACCATAGTAGCGGAGTGCAGGTAGGCCGATACCGGCGTAGGTGCTTTCATGGCACCTGGCAGCCAGAAATGAAAAGGGAATTGCGCCGACTTGGTAAAAGCACCTACAAAAAATAAGCCCAATATCAAAGGGTATTGGGCATGATGGATGATGGTTTCCCGCGCGTGCAGCAACGCTGAAATAGAGTAAGTACCTGCAACATTTCCCAATAATATAATACCTGCCAAAAGAAAAAAGCCCCCCATGCCGGTAATAGAAAGCGCTGTGATCGCGCTTTTACGGGAACTGAGTTCACTGTTATTAAAGCCTATAAGGAAAAAGGAGCTGATGCTGGTGAGTTCCCAGAAAATAAACAGCAGCAGCATATTGTCTGAAAGTACCATACCCAGCATAGCCGACATGAATAAGCTCAGGTAGCCAAAGAACCGGTCAAAGTAAGGATGACCTTTTAAATAGGTACGCGCGTAAAAATAAACAGCCGTCCCCACCCCGGTAATGAGTAAAGCAAACAGCAGGGAAAGTCCATCCAGCTTAAAATCCAGATTAACACCAAGGGAAGGGATCCATGTAGTAGATTGCAGAAATA
>JBCNOR010000568.1:0-3492 GCA_039593785.1 Niabella sp.
CCTTGGCGGCGTGCATCTGGGCGATCTGGTCGCTACCGGTCAGGCGCTTGTGGAAGGCCGCCAGCATTAATAATTAAACATCCGTTACCTGGAAAGTAATAGGTTGTTTCCTGTAAGCTTTTACAGGTTGACCATTGACTACAGCCGGACTCCATTTGCCAGATTGCTGAATAACACGGATGGCCTCCTGTTCTAATCCATAACCTACATTGGTTAGACCTTTTACATCAGAAACATTTCCTTCACTGTCCACTATAAATTGTATAACCGTAGTATAAGTGCCTGCACCGGCTCCATTATCAACTGCCACCTGGCCATTCAAACTTCTCTCTAGAAAACTGCGCCAGTTACCCGGGTATTTTGCATCAATATCCACCCTGGTAAATATTTCAGGAGTGTTTGCAGATGGGAGCTCATCGGAAGACGAATTTGCTTGCTGAGGTATAGATGTCCGATAGTCATCATTCGGAGGTATTTTTACTGCCTGGCGCGTAGTTGCCCGATTGTTCTCATCAGAAGAAGGGTTTGCTGTTTGAGAAGTAATTGTTGGATATTCCTCTGCCGGTGTTTGAACATCGGTTTTAAAATTGTCGACAGACCGGTAGGTTTGTTTGGTGTGATCGCTTTCCTGGTCTGCTGCCGTATTCCAACTAATTATTACCGTTGCCGTGGTCAATAATAACAGGAGGATGGCAGTAAATTTCCGCAGCTTCTGGTAAGCGGGCTTTTTAGATGATGTTAGCATAAGAATTCTTCGTTTTATTTGGTTATGAAAAAATGGATTTACGAGGCGCTGTTGCCTTATGCCCATTGCCTTTAGCAATAAGAGTTCGGCATAAACAAATGTATTGCTATGGGCAGAAGCATGACTATCAGCCAGGAATTCCTGAATGGTTTTTATTTCTTTCCTGTATAAATAAAAGAATGGATTCAACCAGCAGGCTGCCAGTACTATCTCGATAAAAATGAGGTCCAGGCTATGTTTGCCACGGATATGGTGCAATTCATGCTGCAACATCTGCCTGCCTTCTACCGAATCTTTATCGATGTTAGTACTCCAGAACAGCCAGCTAAAGAAAGAAAAAGGCGCATCAGGATGCGGGGTGTACAGGAGTTTAACAGTGCCCAACGTTTCAATAGAAGATGCATTTTTGATTCGTACAATATGCAGGATGCTTAATGCTAACCTGATGAGTGCTATTGTTACGGGAATCGCATAGATAAAATATACCAGGTTGAAGTAGGACTTATGATCACTACTTACAACGGTTATAGTTTCATTAGTTCCCGTAAATGCATATATCATTGATGATGCATTATTATCCGGTGAAAGGTTTACAGGTATTTTTATCAGTGGCAGCACCAGACTTAAAACCATTGCCGACAGTAGATAAAACCGGTTATAACTGTGAAATTTTTCATTGCGCAGGAAGAAATGGTAACAGGCATATAATACACCTGAGCAGGCAATCATTTGAATGAAGTAGGTAAGCATACGGCTATTGTTTTTTTTGCTGGCTTTTTATTTGATGTAAAAGGGCTTCCAGTTCTTCAATACTTAAATTATTTTCCTTTACCATAAAGGATACTACATTGCTAAAAGACCCCTCAAAATATCCTTTTACCATCTGCTTCATCGTTTTCTTAGAATAGTCTTCCTTGCTAATAGCCGCAGTATATTGGTGTTGCCGGCCAAAAACATTCACCGTAACAAATTCCTTTTCGGTTAGTATTTTTAGTATAGTAGCCACGGTGTTCTGATGTGGTTTTGGAACGGGCATATTATCCAGCAGCTCTCTCAAAAATTGTGGGCCGTTGTCCCATAAGATATGCATGATCTGTTCTTCTGCCTTGGTAAGTTGCTTCATAATTATAATTTAATCTGACAGCAATTTAAAACTAATTTTTTAGTTTAACAACTATTTTTTTAGTTATATTTTTTTTATAAAAATCTATCCTGAAAATGATTAAGAGAAAGTCGTAACTAATTTATTTGGAATGAAGTAATAAAAATGTTTCCTTTGGGTTACTTCTAAACCAATTACAATCATGAAATACACATTTCAACTGCTGTGTAGCTTAGTTTTAGCCATTACACAATACAATCTTACCAATGCCCAGGGAACCGAACTTTTCGAGAGCGCTACTCCTGGCGCAACTTCGTTCACCAACAATGGTAAAACCTTTAACCTTACCACCAATGCGCCTGCTTTTTTTGTCGCTAATATTGCTGGCCTGGGTTATGGTGCATCCGCCAGGTTCATACACCTTTACGACTCGTATGGGTCTGTTTCTTCCATTTCGGTTCCATTGGGGAAGTTTCAAGATCAATAGCTTCTGGTTTTACGTAACCGGAAATGCAGGACAAGACCCTGGCGCTCCCAATCCGGCAACGGGTCCGGGCTCGGTAACTTTTACCGGCAAGTTTAGAGGTGCAACCCAGTTTAGTTTTACTAAAACAACCGGCTTTGCGACCACAACCACCTTACCGGGAAACGGGTTTGCATTGATCAATTTTGCCACTGAGGGAGGTACGAACAATACCAATGTTTTAATAGATCAGCTGGAAATAACATTAAGTTCCAATTTTGATTACTTCGCTATTGATAATTTTAACTGGGCGCAGGGCGCCCTGCCTGTTACCTTCGGTTCGATAGCTGCAACGGTTTCCAAAGAAAATGCCCGTGTTACATGGCAAACCCTCTCGGAAACCAATAACGACCATTTCGAGGTACAGGTGTCAACAGATGGAAAAAGCTTTACAACCGTAGCTTCTGTAGCCTCAAAAGCTGCAGGTGGTAGCTCGGATGCAACAATCAATTACGAAACCGGTTTTAGCTTTAAAGACATAACAGCTACAGCTGGTATTTACCTGGCGTCTTTGCTCTTCTTAGGAATGGTACCTGCTAGAAGGAAACGGTTTATTCTTGCACTGATGCTTGCTCTTGGTATTGCCGGCTGGCTAGGCTGTTCAAAAAATGATAACGGTGTACCAGCAGATGCGGAGAAGTATTACCTGCGTATAGCACAGGTAGATAAAGATGGTGGAAGATCTTTTAGCAAGACAGTGGTAGCAGAAACTAATAACTGATGCTAATTAGGCCGAGGTGTGGTAAAATTCCAGGTCAAAGTATTATTGATTTTTTTGGAGAAGAAAAGAATGTAATAGTAATGCTTGCTGCTCTCTGTCTATAATGTTCGCACGGTATTGCGCATTTTAGCTTATTTTGCACACTATCAATTTTTAAGGATATCATGCAGCAGCCGATCATAGAAATTAAGAATGCTAATATTTACCAGGGCGATAATTTAGTATTGAAAGATGTAAATCTTACCATCAGGGAAGGAGAGTTTGTATACCTGGTGGGCAGAACGGGTACCATGTGGTTCAACGCTATTCTCACCGTGGTCCTGATGGCGACCCTGATCGCCGGCCTGCTGCCGATGCCGGTGCTGTTCATGATCGCCTTCGGCATCGCCATGATCGTCAAC
>JBCNOR010000569.1:0-3490 GCA_039593785.1 Niabella sp.
GCCATTAAGCGGTGTAAGTGTTGTTGTAAAGAGCTCAAAATTGGGTGCTGCAACTAATGAGAAAGGCAGTTACACATTAAAAGGAGTGCCGGCGGATGCTACACTGGTGTTCAGTTACACCGGGTATACTGATCAGGAAGTACCGGTAGTTAATCAGTCAGTTATTAACGTTACTATGTCGACCACTTCTGTAGATATGAACGAAGTGGTTGTAATTGGTTACGGTACAACCCGGCGTAAAGATCTTACGGGGGCAGTTGCATCGGTACAAACCAGCAAATTAGAGAAAGAGGCGCCTCGGTCGGTACAGGATTTATTACGTGGTAATGCCGCAGGTATTATTATAGGGCAAAGTAACCCGGGCAATACAGCCAGGGGTGACGCTGATATATTAGTAAGAGGCTCAGGTACTCTTAAGGCCGGAAGTAGCCCTTTAAATGTGGTAGATGGGGTAATCTTCGACGGCACATTTGCTGATATTAACCCCAACGATATTCAATCTATAGATATCTTGAAAGACGCAAGTGCTACGGCTGTATTTGGAGCTAAAGCTGCAAATGGTGTTATTTTAATAACTACAAAAAAAGGTTCGGCTGGTAAGCCCCGCATTACTTTTAATGCGAACATCGGAATGGTAGAAAAGGCCGGAATGCCCCGTGTAATGAATGCCGAAGAGTTTTTAAGCTGGCGACAGGATTACGAGGTAGGTAAAAGAACAGATGCCTATCTTAATCAATATCCGGAGATGTATACAGATCCGCGCAAGCTGACTAATGTAAGCCAGCTAAATTGGTATAACTATGATCAAAAGACGCCTGTTACTTCTGTAACTGAAGAGCAATTGACAAGGGCATGGTTAACCCGTCTCGAATTAAAAGCGCCAGAGATAGATAACTATTTAGCTAACAAAATAACTAACTGGCAGGATCTTGTTTTTCAAAAAGGATTTCAACAGGATTACACAACCAGTGTTTCTAATAAAAATGAAAATTCCAGCTATTATTTCTCACTCAATTATGTAGACAGGGAAGGAATTATTGTTGGCAACCGGTTCACCAATTTCAGAACCAGGTTAAACCTGGAATCAAAGGTTACCTCTTTTTTGAAAGTGGGCGCTAATACCAATTTTGCAGTGCGGAACGAGGGATTTTTACAATCAGATTGGGGGCAGTCTGCCATTATTTCTCCATACGGTTCAAACAATTTGGATGATACGGCCAGCATTTACAGGAGGCTCCCAACGGGCGACGCTACACCGGTAAATCCATTTCATGACAATTTGTACCGCGATCGTAAAAACATGTATAATACATTAAATTCAAGTATTTATGGTATTATAACATTGCCGTTGGGCTTTGAGTTTCAATCTAACTTCACCCCTTCTTTTACATGGCGTGACTACTACAACCATGAATCTTCAAAAAATCCTCAATGGAAGGCTACCGGAGGAAGTACAGAACGAACCAATGAGAAAACATATAACTGGCAAATTGATAATGTATTGAGATGGAAAAAACGCTTCGATGATCACAATATTGAAGTGACCCTGTTGCAGAACGCCGAAAAAGGGCAGTTTTGGCGCACCAAAGCCACTACAACCAACTACTATGGGGCGGATATTTTAAGCTGGCATCGTATACAAGCCGGCACAAACCCCTTTAACGAAAGCGAGGATACCTACCGCACGGGCGATGCCCTTATGGGAAGGTTATATTATTCTTTTAAAGATAAATACATGCTGACAGCTTCTGTACGGAGGGATGGCTATTCTGCTTTTGGGGCACAAAACCCGAGGGCTACATTCCCCGCAATAGCCCTGGCATGGGACTTTTCAGAAGAGAAGTTCATGAAGAGTACATCAGGCTGGATGGACTACGGTAAGCTTAGATTTTCATGGGGTAAAAATGGTAACCGGGATATTGGTCAATATGAAGCTTTATCAGATATGACTTCGGGCCTGCACCCTTATATCGATCAGAACGGCAAAGTTTATCTCTTTCCACAGCTTTATGTCAACCGAATGGCTAACCTGGGATTGAAGTGGGAAAGCAAATCATCTTATAATGTTGGATTGGATTTTTCACTGTTCAAGAGAAGGCTAAGTGGCACCATTGATGCTTATACTGCCACAACCATTGATCTTTTAGTAGATCGTGCCTTACCGGAAATTATAGGTTTTAACAGTGTGGCAGCTAATCTCGGACAGTTAAATAATAAAGGCTTTGAAATTTCACTGAACGGCAATGTTATTCAAAAATCGGACTTTAACTGGAACTCTGGTTTTATATTCATGCTAAACCGGAGAAAGATTGTACATCTGTATGGTGATATGATTGATGTTAAGGATGCTAATGGGAATGTGATCGGTCAGAAAGAAGCAGACGATATTAAGAACAGGTGGTTTATAGGGAGAGATCCCGACCAGTTCTGGGATTATGAGCGCACCGGTGTGTGGCAAAGGGGGGAAGAAGCAGTGGCGAAGAAATATAATGATAGTGCGCCTGGGGATTTTAAATATAAAGATCAAAACGGGGATAGTGTAATGACTGATGCCGACAGGGTTTTTCTCGGGTATAAGAGTCCCCGTTTCCGCTGGACATGGAGAAATGATTTCGACTATAAAAGATTTACGCTTTCTGTATTTATTTATTCCAACTGGGGACAAAGAGAGCAGTTTAACAGGGCGGCAAATAATAACAGCTTTCCCGATAGGGCTACTGACTATGTTCAACCCAGGTGGACACCGGAGAATCCTATAAATGATTATGCCCGCATCGGCTCTAAAAACATAGGTACTAATTATGTAGAAAGATCTTTTATACGATTGGACAACATTTCGTTATCTTATGGCTTGCCACAATCCTTGCTAAATAAAATTAGTGTTCAATCTGCGCGTGTTTCAGTAGCGGTAAGAAACATAGCTTTCTGGGCACCTTATTGGAAATATGGCGATCCTGAATCAGGCGGTTACCGTACACGTAATTCGGATGGAAATGAATATACACCCGGACAACCGACGCCCCGTACCTATAATCTGAGCCTTAATCTTACACTCTAATTCCTGCAATTATGAAAAAAATATTATACATACAAGTATCCGCTTTTTTTATTGCTATCTTTCTGTTAGTGGCCTGTGGTAAAGACTGGCTCACTCCCAAGCCTCTTTCGCTTTATGAACCGGGCAGCGCTCTGTCTGATGCCCAGGGCATGTATTTTGCGCTGGCTGCCTGCGAACGGAACATGCGACACGAATATTTTGGAGATGCCGCTCCAATTCTAACGGAGATCATTCAATCGGATGTGGCAGTTGAGGGCACTACGGATAAAGCAGGGCCGCAAATGAATATGGACGCTTCGCTTTTACCGGATGCGCAGTTAAACCATAACGACTACACCAAAGTAGGCTGGGACTGGACAAGGACGTGGCCTCGTCGCTGGCCGAACACGGCGTGGCCGTGGTGGGCATCGATTCGCTGCGTTATTTCTGGAG
>JBCNOR010000057.1:0-13947 GCA_039593785.1 Niabella sp.
ATCAAACAAAATTGGATAAAGAATACAAAGATGCTATCTTAAGTATTCGCCCACGACTGGAAAATTTAACCGGTAAGGAAGTGCCGGGTTATAAAGTAAAAGCCCAGCTATATGACGCTGCCCATAAAGCCGTTTTAAAAGAAGAGCTGAGTATTAGCGCTGATGCGATCATCAATGAAATTCATCCCCGCCTGGATGGTGTGAAATTTGGTTTATTAGAAACGAAAGTTGCCGATCCTTTAAAGTGGAGTACCGAAGCGCCTCATTTGTATACATTGGTGCTGAGCCTGGAAGACAGCACGGGGAAAGTATGGGAAGCCAAGAGCTGCAAGCTGGGCTTTCGCAGTATTGAGTTCAGGCAATCTGACAGCAAATTGCTGATCAACGGAAAAGAAACCTATCTCTATGGTGTGAACCGCCCCGACCATCATCCTACACGTGGTAAAGCATTAACCAGGGAAGATATTTTGCAGGATATTAAAACGATCAAGCAATTTAATTTTAACACGATACGGTTAAGTCATTATCCCTCTGATCCATACCTGCTGGATCTTTGCGATGAATATGGTATTATGGTTATTGATGAAGCCAATCATGAAACACATGGACTGGGAGGTAAGCTGGACCATGATTCCCGTTGGACAGCCGCCTATATAGAACGTGTGGCGCGTATGGCCCTTCGCGATAAAAATCATCCTTCTATTATTATGTGGAGCCTGGGCAATGAGGCAGGTAGCGGTCCTAACCATGCGGCAATGGCCGGCTGGATCAAAGACTTTGATATGACACGTCCTTTGCATTATGAACCGGCTATGGGAAGTCCGAAAGAAGAAGGATATATCAATCCTTCTGATCCGCGTTACCTGAAATCTAATGATCATTCGCATCGCATACAAAATCCGAAAGACCAGTATTATATAGATGTGATCAGCCGCATGTACCCGGCATTATATACCGCTCCGTTATTGGTCAATCAAAAAAACGGGGATCATCGTCCTATATTCTTTTGTGAGTATGCGCATGCCATGGGCAACAGCGCAGGTAATATCAAAGATTTCTGGGACCAGTGGCGAAGTCTTCCGAGAGTAATTGGTGGCGCTATTTGGGAATTCAAAGACCAGGGATTAGTAAAGTACGATTCTGCAACAGGAAAACCTTATTATGCTTATGGCGGTGATTTCGGAGAAAGATACTATGACAACTTTACGATAAAGGGTGTAGTGGCTGCAGATGGGAGGCCTAAAGCGGCTATGTATGAATGCAAGCGTGTTTTTCAACCCATACAATCTGAGTGGGCCGATAGCAGTAAAGGCCTTATAAAAGTTATCAATCGCAGTCCGGTATTGTCCACTGCGCATTATAACGGCTGGATATTGATCAGGGAAAATGGGAAGTTGATCTCGCGTAAACCTTTTGAAATAGGTGACATCAAACCTGGCAGCTCAGCCGAATTTAGCCTGGGTAAATATCTTCCAAAATTTAAAAGTGCAGCTGAATACCATGCAGATATTGAATTTACCACGAAAGAAAATAAGCCCTGGGCAGATAAAGGTTTTGTGATCGCGGGCAATCAGCTTTCTTTAACGCCTTTATTAAAGCCCAACCTGCTTAACGGTTCAGTACCTTTTGTTGAGCAACAACAGCAGTTTACCGTTCAAACAGGAGGTATCACTGTAAGCATCGATAAATCCAATGGAGCATTGGTATCTTATAAAAAAGGGAATACTGAGCTGATAGGGCAGGCCTTGCTACCTCATTTTACCAGGCCGCAAACGGATAATGATCGTAAAGGCTGGAAAACACACCGGGTATTAAAGCAGTGGTACGATAACCAGCCTCAGTTGAAATCTGTAACAGTTGCAGAAGTCGGAGGATTAAAAGGCGTTCAAACTATTTACACGATGGTTAACGACAGTGTGGAAGTGAAAGTTTTTTATGCGGTTAATAAAGAAGGCATTGTAAAAGTGAATTACGAGCTAAATGCGAAGCCAGGTTTGCCGAATATACCTAAGGTAGGCATGCAAACGGGCGTGAATAAGGCCTTTACTCAAATTCAATACTTTGGCCGGGGACCGCTGGAAAATTATATCGACCGTAATTATGGGTTTAATGCAGGTATCTATGATACGGGGCTCTACGACTTTATAGAGCCTTATGTGGTACCGCAGGAAAATGGGAACCGTACCGATGTTCGCTGGCTGAATTTATACAGGAAAGGAACCAAAGAAGGAGTCAGCATTGTTGCAGACAGTTTATTAAGCATGAGTGCCTGGCCTTACTCGGAAAGAAATATCATTGAAGCAAAGCATACCTACAAATTATACCCGGCAAACTACATAACTTTAAATATAGACCTGGTACAAATGGGTGTGGGCGGAAACGATAGCTGGAGCGAAGTAGCTGCGCCATTAGAACAATACCAGCTTAAGGCAGGGCATTACAAATATAGTTTTTATATTCGCCCGCTTTAAAATAAGGCTATTTTTGCCTTCAGATTTATAATGTGGCTAAACGATAGATGCGCCATGCTTGTCAAATAAATAGTGAATGGTTAGAATTACAAAGGTTATAGGTTTGGCGATTGTTTTTATCCTTGCTGGTTTTAGGGGATTAACCCAGGTAAAAACAAACGCTTCTTTAGAGGATGTTTTTAAGAATCCGCCTGAATCGGCACGGCCCTGGGTGCTTTGGTATTGGATGCATGGTGCCATTTCGAAAAAGGGGATTACGGCCGACCTGGAGGGGATACAGAAGAATGGGATAGGGGGTGTTTACCTGGCTTGCATTTATGATACGGTAGCGCGTATTCCTTTTGATAAGCCTGCAAGGCAGCTAAGCCCCGAGTGGTGGGGAATGGTGAATCATGCGATAAAGGAATGTAAACGGCTGGGATTAAAAATGGCTTTTCATGTAAGCGATGGTTTTGCATTGGCCGGCGGACCGTGGATCAAACCGGAACAATCTATGCAGAAACTGGTATGGACCAAAGCCTATGTCAAAGCAGGGGATGAAACTGCTATACAGTTGGAGCAACCCGAAACGAAAGAAGGCTTTTACAAAGATGTAGCAGTATATGCTTACCCCGCTAATTCATCTAACGCCTTTAGTGAAACAGTAACCATTCCTTCTGTAACCACCAGTACCGGAGAAAGGGCGCCCTACCTGGCTTTTCCGGGTGATGACAGCAAAACATTCAGAAGCGACAGTTCCTGCTGGATACAGTATAAATATCCGAAACCATTTACGCTTCGTTCCTTAAATACGCGTACCGGGTCCAGGCAGTACCAGGCACAAAGGTTTATAGTACAGTCCAGCGACGACGGCATTGTATTCAATACTGTAATCAAATTAACTCCGCCCCGGCATGGCTGGCAAAATGATGACGAAGACAATACCTTTTCTATTCCGCCAACAACCGCAAAATATTTCCGTTTTGTATTTGATAAAGAAGGAACCGAAGCCGGATCAGAGGACCTCGATGCTGCTAAGTGGAAGCCCACTTTAAAAGTAATGGGTATTTATTTAAGCGACGAACCGGTTATCAACCAGTACCAGGCAAAAAATGGCAGTGTTTGGCGGGTAGCGGAAAATACTACTGAACATATGGTGCCAACGGGTGATGCTGTTCCGTTCAAAAGTATTATCAACCTCACCCATAAAATGGATAAAGGGGGCAATCTTAAATGGAAGCCATCTTCAGGCGAATGGGTAATCGTTCGTATTGGTCATACTTCAACCGGTCATACCAACGCCACCGGCGGTGCTGCCAAAGGCCTGGAATGCGATAAGTTTGATCCGGCTGCTATTAAATTACAGTTTGATAACTGGTATGCGAAGGCATTCGAGAAAACGGATCCGGGACTGGCCAAAGAAGTGCTGAAGATCTTTTATATCGATAGCTGGGAGGCGGGCAGCCAGAATTGGAGCAAAACCTTTGCCGCTGAATTTAAAAAAAGAAAAGGCTATGACCTGATGCCCTACCTGCTGGTAATGACAGGTACACCTGTTGATGATGCGGCTACTTCTGAAAAGATATTACATGATGTACGGGAAACCCTTGCTGAGTTGGTGAATGATGTTTTTTACGTAACGCTTCGCAAACTGGCTGACCAAAAGAGTCTGGGCTTTACAGCTGAAAATGTGGCGCTTACTATGGTAAGCGATGGATTACTGCATTTTAAAACCGTGGATTTTCCAACCGGTGAATTCTGGTTAAAAAGTCCTACCCACGATAAACCCAATGATATGTTTGACGCGATCAGCGCCGCACATATCTATGGAAAGAATATCGTACAGGCTGAAGCTTTTACGAACCTGCGGATGGAATGGAATGAGCATCCGGGTAACATCAAAGTGGTTGGCGACCGCAACTTTGCCATGGGCATGAACAAACCTATTGTGCATGTAATGACGCATAATCCCTGGATTGATCGCAAACCAGGTATGACACTGGGCAGTATTGGCTTATTTTTTCAAAGAGATCAAACCTGGTTTAATCAAAGCAAGGCATGGGTAGATTATATGGCCAGGGTATCTGCTTTGTTGCAACAGGGTAAGCCCGTAGCCGATGTCGCAGTATTTATCGGGGAGGAAGTACCCAGGCGATCGATATTACCCGACAGGTTGGTAAGTAGTCTGCCAGGCATTTTTGGCAAGGAAAGAGTGGCCTCTGAAAAACTCAGGCTGGAAAATAAAGGGCAGCCTCAAAGGGTAATGCCTGTTGGTGTGGGGCATTCGGCTAATATGGCCGATCCTGAAGACTGGACAGATGCATTAAGAGGATATAAATATGATTGTTTTAATCCGGATGTATTATTAAAAGCTAAGGTGGTTAATGGGCAGGTTGTCTTCCCCTCCGGCGCCAGCTATAAAATATTAGTGTTTCCCGGTAAAATACTGATGAATCCTAACGGCAACCTGATGTCTTCTGAGGTGGCCAAAAAATTACTGGAACTAAAGGACGCTGGTGCAACTATTATTATTGAAAAGAGACCCATCCACACGATTGGATTAAAAGAAAAAGATGCAGCGCTTCAGAAAGCCTGGGCACAGCTCTTTGTAAAATCAGGCAAAGGTCGTGTTATTGAAACTCCATACATGGAGGACACCTTTGAAAGCCTGGGCGTAGCAAGAGACATAGATATTGCTGCTGGCGGAGCACCTTTTGCCTGGACACATCGGAAACTGGCGAATGCCGATGTATACTTTATTTCAAACCAACAAAACAAACGCATATCTGTGTCGGTATCTTTTAGGGTAACCGGTTTAACACCTGAGTTGTGGGATCCTGTATCTGGTAAAATGAAAAGAACGGAGTGGGAAGTTCGCGGGGAAAGGACACATTTGACGCTTTCTTTGGATGCCAATGAATCTATGTTTGTCGTATTTAAACAAACAGCAGAAAAAGTTCCGGGGCCTTCAACTGCGACAGCGGCTAAGCAACTGGCTGATATCAGTACCAACTGGCTGGTTCGATTTGACACTAGCTTTGGCGGCCCGGCTGAACCCGTTAGCTTTCCGAAACTTGCTTTGTGGAATGACCATGAAAATCCCGCGATAAAGTATTATTCCGGACAGGCTAATTATACTAATCGGTTTAATCTAAGCAATGTGTCCAAAGATAAACCGGTATATCTTTCCATTGACAGTGTGTTTAACATAGCTACGGTAATCATAAACGGTATAGATTGTGGCACTATCTGGACCGCTCCTTATCAATTGGACGTTTCCAAAGCAATCAAGGCAGGTAATAATACCATAGAAATAAAAGTAAGTAATACATGGGCTAACCGCCTGATAGGGGATATGAGCTTACCGGAAAATAAAAGAGTTACCTGGACAACCGCTCCTTTAAATTTATTACAGGGCAAGCCTTTATTAAAAGCCGGTTCAGAAGGTGAAATAAAGATTTGGCAATAATGTCTTAGGGTTGCGCGTGAGGACACGCGCAGCGGTTGCAAGGCTGGTGACAATACCATAGCAATCAAAGTAAGCAATACTTGGGCTAATCGCCTGATAGGGGATATGAGCTTACCCGAGGATAAAGGGGTTACTTGGACAACTGCACCATTGAACTTATTACAGGGCAAGCCTTTATTAAAAGCTGGTTTAGAAGGTGAAATAAAGATTTGGCAATAATGTCTTAGGATTGCGCGTGAGGACGCGCGCAGTGGCTGCAAGGCAGATGATAATATCATAGCAATTAAGGTAAGCAATACCTTGATCAATAGTCTGATTGGCCACATTAGCTTGCCCCCGGGTAAACGTATTACCCGGACCACGTTGCCTCAAAATTTCCTGCAGGGCAAGCCTTTGTTGAAAGCCGGATAGAGGGGAATTAAGATTTGGTAATAATGTCCTAGGATTGCGCGTGAGGACACGCGCAGCGGCTGCAGAATATTAACAAATCATAAAAGAAGTCTTTGTCTCGTATAGACAATCTATTTATAGCTAATTCGTTGTTAACGGCCATAGCGCGCTGTAAGTACGCTATAAAATATAATATTCATACACGCGCAACGGCTGCAGAATAATAACAAATCATAAAAGAAGTCTTTGTCTCGTATAGACAACTGTTTATAGCTAATTCGTTGTTAACAGCCATAGCGCGCTGTAAGTACGCCATAAAATATAATATTCATACACGCGCAGCGGCTGCAGAAATAATAACGCCTTGTCTCGTAGAGACAAAATATTTATAGCAAATCGGGAGCTGCAGGCCATTGCGTGCCGTAGGTACGCCACTGTGTACGATGTCGATGCATTTCCATCTGAGTCCGGCATCATATTTTTCCAAAACGCAGTGTCATAATATAAGCAAAAGGATTTCTTATCAAAACTTGCAAAGCTTTGCCTTTTGGGGTTCAATATCCCTGGTTAATACCTTTCAATAATCACTACCCATGGTGATACTTATCCATTATGGCGTATTGGGTAAATACTGGCATACATATACAGTGTCTATTGCCTTCCTCGATAGTTTCCAGCCAGGTTTACCAAACTTGCTGCTGTAAATGCTGGCTCCATCACTTACGCAGAAATAGCTTAGCAATGAAGGCTCGCCCCATATTTTGGCCAGTAGACTAAACTTTTTTTCTGGGCTCACTCTATATGCAGGCAATCCTCTCGCAATAACCAGGTAGTCTCCCGGCTTTCCTCTTTCGGTCAGCACCGTATGCATGAGCATACCGTTTTGTTGGGCATACCATTGCCATGCACCCGTCCCCGTAGCCCATACTGTGCTTCCGGAAGGCATTCCTTTCATAATACCTTGCGCCGTATTTTTATAATAGAAAGCATACTTCCAATCGGATATCCCAAGCAGAAGACTCAGTACAATTGAAGCGGTTAATGAAAATCGGATCAAATCCCGGTTAGTATTTTCGATGACAGGCGCTGCGATTAATAAAAGAAAAGGTATGATCAATAGCAAGTGCCGGATACCCATAAAAGGAGCAAATAATATTAAAAAGGAAGATAAGGCCGTTATAAATAATATCAGTATGGCCTGGGGCGTTTGAATCAACGTCTTAATCGCATCTGGCTTTTGGTGATTTTTATACAGGAACATAAGCATGACCAGTATAATCATTAAGCCATGGACAAAAAAAGAAATATCGAGGGTTGTTGTTAAAAGGCTTTCATTGTCTCCATTACTCCCGTAATGTAGTAAGGCCACTACTAAAAACAAACCCGTAATACTATACACTATATAATTGCCCGTTTTACCTTTAAAAATATAGGATAAAAACAAAGCCCCGAATGTAGCGATACAACCCAAGGCTGAAAAATACGTCCACGCCCGGTCCTGTAAGGTGCTTCTTAACCCGGGTTTGCGTTCGAATAAATGACTGCCGTCGAACTCCCAATAGTTCCAAAGCGTCCACAAGGCAATAAATGATATAGGTATCAATAACCATAACAGCTTTTTATACTCCTTTCGTAATACAAACAGCACGGCCACTGCGGCAATTACAGGCAGTACGGTGTATTTAATAAACATACCGATCGTTAAGAGTATAATAGCAATCATCGTATTGCGGTTTTTATCCCGGCTCAATGATTGCAATAGATAATAAAAGGCACCTATCATTAAAGACATTATGGGCACATCCGTCATCACATTCTGGCTAACAACGAATGCGGGACATAGGCCAAACAAAGCCAGCAGCAGCATGGGGCGTTTTACATTTAAAAGACCGCAGGCCTTATAAAACCAATACAGGGCCAACAAAGAAAAAACAGCAATCAGTAAATGCATGACGATCTCGTTAAAACCAAACAGCACAGATAAGCCAGCAATCATATAAAATAGCAGGGGAGGCTGATTAGCTTTGTACATAGGCTCGGGCTCATCATTATCCCACCGGATCATACCCGACATCGGATGCAAAGGGTCACGGGCAATATGCTGTGCTGCTTCCAGGTGGAAGCCATCATCCATTTGAAAGGCCTTTCCAATATTCATAGAGGTAAGAAAAATCCAGATCAACGCAATAACGGTGCCCGGCTTTTGAAGGTATTCCCGCAGTTTCATTTAATGTTGTTTTGGTTAAAGGTGTTTTGTGGGTACTTATTTAAGTTGTACAACAATATCTTTTTTTCTTTCTACAGGTATTACCTGAAGCGAAACTATTTTTCCATTCTTCAGCGTTGCTTCTACAGTGGTTTGCTGAGGCGCATGTAATTTAAAATGCACATCCCATTCTTTGGGCCAGGCGGGAAATAAGTAGATCCTGTTATCTACGGTTTGCATGAGCATTTCCTGTAAACCTATCATGCCGCTGCCACCCCAGTTATGATCAGGTACCCAGTCAAACCCGGGTCCCCAAAATGTTGGGAACCGCCGGTCACTATTTTTAAGCTTAAGGCTGTTTAAACGTTTTGCTTCCTGCGTTAAACCCAGTCTTGCAGCAAATATATTGTCCTGTTTCCATCCCACATGACTACGGAATTTCAATGCGAAACTATCATTCCAATAGGTATTTCTCGCAGTATCAAGTCCGGGCCTTCCCACCCCATACAGGCCCCAGGGATAAACGGGATATAGTTGTGAAGATTCCACATTATTCACACGGCTCCACACCGTTGCGGGAGCAATTGTAGGTTTACCATTAAAAGTTGTGAATGGAATAGGAGGGATGCGGTTGGCCAAACCTTCAAAATATTTTCGCTCTGTTTCATTCATATGGGCAGCGGGTAGTTTCAATAATGCAGCCGTAACCGCTTTTAACGCCGCAATAGTAGAGCTGGCGTTATAAGCCATTTTAAAAGTTTCAGCGCCGGAACCCGGATAGAGTATCAGGCGACCGTTGCCGTCCAAAGCTTTATTGCTTAATTTTTTGGCCTGGTATTGATAGTGCTCATCAAAAAAGATCAGTGCTTTTTTAATTAATGGCAGATATATTGTGATGTCCTTACCTGCGTATGAATGGGATTGCAGCATCATCATGCAAAATTCGAGCACGGTATCCCACTCATATTCCAGCCACGCGTTGTATTCAACACCCGGGTCAAAGCTGGCGGAACGCTTCCAGCCATATTCGGTGGGATTGGGGAACCCAAAATTTTCTATCTGCTCATTAAAATTGGCGCCTGCATGTCCCCAATATGCTTTTGTACGCAGCTCTGCAGTAGGTAGTAAACGATTATAAAAATCAAACTGCGGCGTCATCATATCAATGTCGCCACTTTTGAGCATTGGCCAATACACCAGTCTTTGATTTTGGGCAGTAAAGGTACCGCCTCCCCAATTTCTATGATCAGGTGTACCTTTTATAGACGTATCAGTTAATACAGGATCTACAGTAAATAAGCCCCCGTTAAACTTTGTGGGATATTTTCCGTAAGCGTTGCAGCCCAACATATACCGGAACAGCTGGTAATTACGTCCCAGCTGCCAAGAATCGGTGCCTGCTTTCGCCGGATCAATAATAATAAAGCTTCTTTTCCAGTAGTTATTCCACCAGGCGATGGTTTTATGGTGGTTTGCTTTATAGTTGTTGACAATTTCTTTGAGTTCCTTGTTCCATTCCTCAATGGTATTCACCTGGCTATGGTGCAAAAAGATCTGCAGCGATTGCTTTTTTGCAGGCCGTTTGCTGACAAGACTCCAGCTTTTAAATTTTGTATTCAGATACTGCCCCTCACCCTGGTGACCTTTGACGAAATGGTTTCCTTTTAATAAACCTCCGCTTGTTAAACCCTCCAGGGGATTAAATAAGCGGTTCTTTAACGAGTCTAATCCCTGTTGCTTTACCGTAGCATCAAATACGGTAGGAGATATATTGCTATGGAAGAACAAAATTTCATCCTGGTTAGAGATCACATGATCCGGCTTTGTAATAATGGGAACATGAGAAGCCCATTTCCAGGAATTGGCATTATTTTCTTTTCCTTTTTGAACCCGGTCGGCGAACCGCCAGTTTTCATAAACGGCTTCCGCTTTGATGGCTTTGTTAGCTGAAATATCAATATGTACAACCGGGTTGAATACATCCACCCACACACGAAGCGATGCCTGTATACCGTCATGGCCGGATTGTATATCGATATAGCCATTTTTTACAACCAGCTCCTGCCTGAACGCCTCTTTATTAAAGGGGTTAGGCGAAAGCTTCAATCTTAATCTGCCACTTTTTAAAAAGGCATTATTTTCATCAAAGCTGCCGCTTTGTGAAAAGTATAACAGCAGCTCATTGTTTTCTACCCACACATTACATCCAATGCCGCCACCACCTACCGGCATAGATTCCCCGGCATTTTTGCTCTGGCTTAACCAGCTAATATTGTAGGCTTCCATTAGTGCATCCTGGCTCCATAGCCCCGCAGTGCAGCAACATAACATCAACAATAAGCAATACCTGTATCTTTTCTTCATCAGCTATTATTTAATGTCTACCGGTATTTTCCAATCATCCGTTCTAAAAGAGGATGCGGGAAATCCGGCGGTATTAAATAATTCCCCGGTTGAATCATCTTTAAAAGCATAGCGAACAGCAACGGGATTTTTAACCTCTTTAGCCATTACTTCTATACCGCCACTGACCAATTGTGCCGTAGCTGGATAAAACTTTTGATCCTCACCCGCTATTTCAAATTGTGTAATAGGTTTACCATAAGAGGTAAGTCCAACGGGCGCATTTTTAAACTTCACTGTGGCTTTACCATCTTTAATAGACATCGATTCATATAAAGGCCCCTCGCAGGCAAATCCTTTATAGTGATAGGTTTTAGCAAGAGCCTGGAGGGCAAGTCTTTTGCCGATTTCCTGCTTTTCGCGGGGATGTATAAAGTCCGCATCTCCTATATCCATCGTTACAGCCATGCCACTATTCGGAATCTTGTCCAAAGCTTTTCGCTGGGCATCTCTCAGGAAGGCTGAATTCACCAAAGTATCGCCTTTTTTCCTGTTCCTGTTATAATCAAAGGGTGCGATCTGTACAAAGTAAAAAGGCAGATCACCCTGGTTGAACTGGGTTCGCAGCATTTGTACAAAACCCGGAAATAAGGTTTCGTATTGTTTAGGCCGATCTGCATTCGACTCGCCCTGGTACCATATAAAGCCTTTAACACCATAGCCTATCAGCGGGTGCATCATACCATTGTATACTACGGTAGCAAGTTTATTGCTTAACCGTGATGCATCATTCGGGTCGGGTAAAGGGAAGTCATACTCCTTTAGGGATGCTGCATCCATGAACGACTCCACGGGAGTGCCGCCATAACTCACGTTGATCAGGCCGATGGGTACTTTCAACTGGTCGTATAAAAACTTTCCGAAGGTATAGCCCGTAGCGCTGAAATTGGCTGCATCTTCCGGGTTAGAAATCTTCCAGCTGAAATTTTTGCTGGTATCGCGGGGAGCCGGCTGTGTAGACCTGGGAATATTGTATAACCGGATCTGGTCATTGGTGGCGTTAAAAATGATATCGTTGGAATGGTTGATCGGTTGATTCGAAAAGCCTTTTAAAGGCATCTCCATATTCGATTGTCCGCTACAGATCCATACTTCTCCAATCAAAATATTTTTAATTTTTACTATTTGTCCGTCACTGATAGTAATCTCATAAGGACCACCCGCTTTCGGTGTGACTACAGCTACTTTCCATTTTCCCTTACTGTCGGGTTGAGCAGTATATTTTTTATTATTCCACGAAGTGGTAACGGTTATGGTATTTTTTTTATCGCTCCATCCCCAGATAGATGGGGATGATTGTTGCTGAAGTACCATATTGTCGCTGAAAAACCAGGGTAATCTTAGTTTAGCCTGCGATATAAAAGGTGTGATCAATAGAAGGCAGAGTGCAGTAAGAAATTTCATAATCGTTTTTTAAAAGAGGCCCGAAAATAAGAAAATTAAAAGTGTAATTAACGTTTATTAATGGTATCATCTATATATTATAGTGGTTGTTTTTAGTTGATAAATAAATAACTAAAGCCTTGCAACCTAAAATTTTAATGTTAATTATGATGGTTTTGCAAAAAACTTTAATTTAGTTTTGCAGGAAGCGTTTAAAGGAAAACTTTTGTTTGACATATATTGCCAAATATGGATGAAATAAAACAAGGCTCTCATAAAAATATCTGGTATGGAGTGGGGCGGCAGCGGATCGAAATTCCACGCCCGGTTATCAAATCTAATGTGGTTAATAACCCTTTGCTCAATGCTTTGTATATTGCCAGCCTTGGATTTTATCCTAAAGCCAAGGGCCATTTTACCAAAAGGCGGCACGGACTACATGAAAATTTCCTATTTTATTGCGTAGATGGTTATGGCTGGTATGAAATAAACGGTGAAAAGTACGAGGTTGGCCCCAATGAGTTCTTTATTCTTCCCCAAAATGTAGAACATGCTTATGCCAGCGCTACACATGATCCCTGGAGTATTTACTGGGTGCATTTTGGTGGTATCACTTTACCCGATTTGAATAACCTGCACACGGTAAAAGAGCATTTCAAACCCAGGCATGTAAAAGACAACGGGGAAGCAGTAACAGTATTCAATAAAATGTATAAGGCTTTGGAACTGGGTTATAGCCTGGACAATTTGTTGTTTGCTAATCTTTGCCTGTCGCAGTTTCTATCTTTGTTTATTTACAATTCCCGTCATCACCCCGCATCAAAAACAACGAAGACCGATAGCGTTGATAACGCTATTTTATATATGCAGGAACATATTACCGATATGCTGACGCTTAAAGATATCAGTAGTTACTCCAATTATTCAGTGTCGCGTTTTTCAAACCTTTTCAAGCAGAAAACAGGTTATGCTCCCATGGATTACTTTATGCAAATGAAGATACAGCAGGCCTGCCAGCAACTGGATTTTACAGATAAATCTATTAAGGAAATTGCGTTAACCCTGGGTTTTGACGATCCTTATTATTTTTCAAAGAGATTTAAACAGGTAACGGGCATGCCTCCCATAAAGTACAGGGCGGTAAATAAGGATTAGGGAATGGTGCCGGATGCTTGGTGCTCATTACCCGATGCTTTGAATGGATCCAGTATCCCATATCCATTATCCACCATCTTTTCTCAAACAATAGTCACTTCAACGCCCATTTCCTCCAGCGTTTTTACGGTGTGGGCAGATATATTGCTGTCTGTAATAATTTGCTCAATATCATCAATACCGCAAATCTTCCCGAATCCGCGTTTCCCGAACTTGCTTGAGTCGGCCAGTACAATGGTCTTTTGCGAAGCGCCGATCATTTTCTTATTTAAAAGGGCTTCCATCATATTTGATGTAGTCAGCCCGAAGTCGGTATCAATTCCATCTACACCCAGGAATAATTTGCTGCAGGAAAAGTCCTGTAAAATAGATTCGGCATATATACCTGTTACGGAGGCCGAAGTTTTACGCATTAAACCTCCGAGTTGTATGACTTCCACATTATCCCGGTTCATGAGCTCCAATGCCACATTTAGAGCAGATGTAACTAC
>JBCNOR010000570.1:0-3481 GCA_039593785.1 Niabella sp.
ATCAGCTTTTTTAGTAATAGACCGGCATTAATTTTATTGAAATGCATCCGACTGGTTTGTGAGACACCAACCTCAGCATAGCCCTGGGCAGTGTCTCTACTGGCAATAGAGGTTAAGCCATTTTTACCTGCGATTGCTCCCCAGGCTTGCCAGAAATGCATCTTTATAGTTGCTGCCTATAGGAATGTTGTTATTTTGAATAACAACCCTGTTCCCTTCAACACTTGTGATCTTTGTTGTATTAATGATATAAGAACGGTGCACTCTTATAAACTGGCGACCGGGTAATAATCCTTCTACTATTTTTAAATGAAAACTTACCAATATATTCCTGTCTTGTAAATATACTTTGGTAAAATCTCTTTGTGCTTCAAAGAACAGCAATTCGGTAAAGTTCAATCTTATCAGCTTATTATCCAGCTTTAAAAAGATGTGATCGGGCGTTATAGCCGGCGCCTGCATTTTCACCACTTTTTCTAACACGGTAACCGTTGGTTGCGCTATCTTTTCCTGTGCTCTTGTTATGGCTTGCTTAAAACGGTCAAAAGTAACGGGCTTTAATAAATAGTCTGAGGCCATAAGCTCAAAGCCTTCCACTGCGTAATGTGCATAAGCCGTTATAAAAATGACGACCGGTATTTTCTTAAGCGACCGTAAAAACTCCATACCGCTGATCCCTGGCATTTGTATGTCAAGAAACATTACCTGAACTTCGGTTTCGTGTATAGCTTGCCATGCTTCGGTGGCATTAATGCATTCTTTTAGCACTTCCCATTCGGGAAAACGTTCCAGGTGTTTCTGTATCACCTGTCTTGCCAGCGGTTCGTCATCAACAATAATACAGCGGATCATGATTATAGGTTTATACTGATATTGACTGTAAAATGGCCTTCTTTTTTTTCGATATCAAATGTATAATCTGAATTGAAATAATGAGTTAGTCTTTTTTGCGTGTTCTCCAGGCCAATACCTCCCGGCCGGTTGAAGCAGGTACTGTTGCAGGTATTTGATATTTTAAAAAGTAACTTCTTTTGTCTCAGTGTTAAATTTCCCTCTATAGAGTTGACCTTACCCGCTTCGTCATTACAATATTTAAATGCATTTTCAAGCACCGGCATAAACAGCAGCGGCGGAAAATTAATGGAAGGCGTGTCTGCCTCGTAAGTGAAGCTAACTGAAACATAATTGAGCCGGATTTCTTCCAGCTCGATATAATCTTTCATTAATTGAATCTCGTTACCAAGCGTGTTGTTATCACCGTCACGGTAAAGCGAGTAACGCATAAAGTTGGCCAGCCTGGCTACCGTTTCAGCCGACTTTTCTTTGCTGCCATTTAAAATAAGGGCGTAAATATTATTGAGCGTATTGAGCAAAAAATGGGGATTCACCTGTGCTTTTAAAAAATTCAATTCCAACTCCCTGTTTTCTTTTTCAAGTTCGAATGCATTCACTTTTTGACGAAAATAGGCCATGGCATACTTGATACCTACGGGTAATGCAAGTGAAAGCAAAAGCTGGTAAAGTAGCCCCAGGCTTATGATACGTGATAGCGCTATGTTGATGATTCCACGTTGAAAATAATTATAATAATCCGGCTGTTTGGTTCTCAGTATCTCAATACAGTTCGAACAATTATATAGTATGGATGACTCCCATGCCGCGTCGGCAAAGCCATAACCAATAAAAAGCATCAATACGATCAGGATGCCCATGAAATATCTTTTTCTCGCAAAGAATAACGGGATAATAAGATAGAACGTCATGTAAAAAATAAAAGCAGTACCAACGGTGGTTCGTAATGGATATAAATATAGTGCCGGCGTATTCTTTAATATATTAAACGACACTAAGCCGAAATAGCACTGTCCTAAGTAGAAAAACAGCCAGAAGGCTAAATGGGCTATAATCCTTTTCCATTTTTGTTTATATGATACATACCGGTAGTATGGCTTTGTCATAGTATAAAAGTCGTAAATAACTATAGAAGGCCAAAACCTTCCCGACGAATATGGGTTTCAAAGCAACAAAATAAGTCTTTACGGCAACGAACTGATTGGGCTTGCTTATAAATGGCTTGTCGTTCCTGTTTTGATGTTTGTCGTGTTTTCTATTTAATCTGTAGATTTTATTTTTCAGCCGTGTTTTGCATCGCCAAGTTTGCTTTATAAATGAAAATATATGTTTACATTTTTAAAGGCAGCAATTCGCAATTTAAAACAAACAGGCTCGGTAATTGAAAGCACACCGCAGCTCGCCAAAAAAATGGCGGCTATTATTAGCAATAAACAGGCGGTTAATGTTATAGAATTGGGCGCAGGCACCGGAAGCGTTACAAGATATATTCTTGATAAAATTACCAGCAATTCAAGACTAATGTCTTTTGAGCTGAATGATGAGCTTTATATAAAATTGCAGGAGCTGCAGGACGAGCGGTTGTTTAAAATTCATGACGATGTACAACTGCTGGAAAAGTATGCATCTGGTGCCTCCGTCGACTATATTATTTCCTGCCTTCCGCTTGCTAATATTAAAACAGGTCAAAAAATACGCATCTTAAATGCATGTCTGAATGTACTGAAACCAGGCGGGTATTATGTGCAGTTCCAGTATTCGCTAAACGATAAGGCCCTTTTGACAAGAAAATTCCCTTCCGTTAAACTGAGTTTCGAAGCCATTAATATTCCACCGGCATTTATTTACTATGCACAAAAATAGAAACGCATTGATTATTGCGGGACAGAAAATGATGCGCATAGTATGGCTATGTCTTGTAGTTGCCTGCATCATCATCTACTTGTTGTATCGCAAACAATTGACAAAAGAAAATATCGCGGCATTTCTATCTCTGTATCAGGACCGGATGTTAATAATTTATTTTTTTATTTGCGTTTTACGCGGAATAATGCTGATTCCCGCTACGCCTTTTTTATTTGCAGGTATTTTTTTGTTTGGAAGCACGCCTTATTTACTTTTTGCTGTTTTTATGAGCAGCGTGCTGATTGTTTCAGCATTTATTTATTATGCATCAGGTTATGTAGGTGTTGAAGCAATTTTAGCCCCAATGCCTGAGCGTAAAGTGCAGGCTATTAAAAAAAGACTGCAAGGGCCTCATATTTTTTGGTTTATTTTGCTTTGGGCCTTTGCTCCATTTACGCCCACTGACCTGGTGTGCTGTGTTACCCGGGCGTTACGTATAAAATTCATTCGTTTAATTATACCCTTGCTTATTGGAGAGGGCGTGATTTGTGCATTTTATATTTTTAATGGCTATTGGTTATTATAAGCAATCATAGATAGCGCCGGAAGAATCGCAATGGCTTTTATACGTATAGGTAATTGTATAATAAAACCCTGCAGCCTGACCGGGCAAAGCGGCTTTTTGTTGAAAATTGCTTGCCAAACCGGTTGTGAATGAGCATAAGCAAAGTTCTACTTAATAAACAAAGTTATCTGCGATTCCCCGTATGTTACTTTTTAATTG
>JBCNOR010000571.1:0-3478 GCA_039593785.1 Niabella sp.
GCTCAAAAATACTTTGGCAAAACAAATATTGTCGGGCAAACACTAACCCTTGAAAACTTCTCCGGGGCAAAACATGACTTTCAAATTACCGGTGTATTAAACAAGTATGCTAAAAATTCCGTGACACAACTTTCAGAAGATTACCCAAGTGATTTTTTTATATCTAACGACAACCTGGAATTTTTTAACAGGGACATGAGCTGGCAAAACCCTTCAATTGCTAATTATATTGAGCTGCAGCATGGCGTCTCTGCAAAAGATCTGGAACAGCCCATCGCTCAAATTATGAAAAGGGATGCCCCCTCTAAGTTCCAGGAAGACCTTACCCCCTACCTTGTACCGCTGAAAACCTATTACCTTGATCAAAATAATGGGGTTGTAAGAAAAATGATCTATGCCCTGTCAGCAGTAGCATTATTTATTCTAGGGATGGCGGTTATCAACTTCATTAATATGTCGGTAAGCCGCTCTTCGGCAAGAATGAAGGAAATTGGCATCAGGAAAGTGCTGGGCGGCATAAAAAAACAACTGGTCATCCAGTTTCTTACCGAATCAGTAATCATTGTATTGCTGGCGACAGTGGCGGCGTTTGCAGTATACCTGCTCACACAAGGCTTCTTTAGCAACCTGCTTGGTAAAAACATTCCTTCCCTTAACGACTTCCCGGTTTATTATATGGTATACCCCGTGCTGTTCATTTTTCTTGTAGGTATGGGAGCCGGTCTCTATCCCGCTTTTGTACTCGCATCCTTAAAATCGGTTGAATCGCTTAAAGGAAAATCAGACTCCGTAAAAAACAATGTGCTGTTACGTAAAGGACTTGTAGCTTTTCAGTTTATTACAGCAACGGTTGCTTTTGTGGGAGCTATTGTTATTTCCAAACAGGTTAACTTCTTCCTGAGCAAAAAGCTGGGATATAACAAAGACTATATTATATCAGCACAGGTACCAAGGGACTGGTCGCAGCCGGGGGTTGATAAAATGATAGCAATAAGAAACCAGTTTAAAATGCTGCCCGGTATCAAAGACGTCTCCCTGTCGTATGAGGTTCCGGACGGAAATAATGTCGGGCAAGCATATATCTACCGCCAGGGTACAGATACAGCCAAAGCCTTACCCATGCAGTTCCTCAGCTCCGATGAGCAGTTCATCAACCTGTACCAGATTTCCTTAACAGACGGAACCGGTTTTCAGGGCAACAGGCTTGATTCGGGTAAAATAATTATGAATGAAACGGCTATTAAATCTCTGGGGTTTAATGCGTCGAAAGATGCCCTGGGCCAGCAAATAAGGTTTTTAGGCGATCCCACCATTTTTGAAATTACCGGCATTACCAGCGACTTTCATTTTGGCTCGATGCAACAAAAAGTGCAACCCGTTATTATAGCCAACGTACAGTTTGCACAAATATACCGGTACCTGTCGTTTAAACTTACTCCGGGGAACCTGTCTTCTGATATTGATGCACTACAGAAACAGTGGGCAACATTACTGGGTAACGCTCCCTTTGAGTATAAATTTATGGACGACACCTTAGCCAATTTATATAAATCGGAAATCCAATTAAAGCGGGCCGCGTACGTAGCTACCATACTGGCATTGATCATTGTGCTACTGGGCGTAATAGGGCTGATATCCTTAAGCATCCGGCATCGCACCAAAGAAATCGGGATCAGGAAGGTGCTGGGCTCATCGGTTTCAGGCATTCTGCTGCTCTTTATCAGGGATTTCCTGGTGATCGTATTGATGGGTGGCCTGATTGCCTGCCCGGTAGCTTATCTCATAATGAGCAACTGGCTGAAGGATTACGCGTACCGGATCCCCCTCACATCAACACCTTTTATTATTGCCGTGGCAAGCATGGCATTTGTCACTATCGCACTCATCAGCTTGCAAACTATAAAAACGGCTTTAACAAACCCGGTAAAAAGTTTAAGAACGGAATAAAGCTACATGTCGCTAATACAAAATCTTAAATACTAAATATATGTTCCGCAATTATGTGAAAATAGCCTGGAGAAATATACTTAACTCTATAGGATATAGTATACTTAATGTAACGGGGCTTTCTATAGGAATGTGTGTAGCGCTGTTAATAGGTTTGTGGGTGCACCATCAATATTCTTTTGACAGGTTCCTGCCGGAATATCAATCTGTTTATCGCGTGCAAAGAAACTTTAATAGCAATGGCGATACGCTTACTTTTCCTACAACATCGCTAAGGTTAGCCGATGCATTACGTACCCAAATCCCGGAAATACAATATGTAGCTGAAAGCGATTGGACACGGAATCATGTGTTACTGGTTGGCACAAAAAAATTATCTGTAAACGGCGCCACTGCAGGCACAGATATTTTTAAAATCCTGCAACATCCGTTCCTCAAAGGCAATGCCGATGCTGCATTTAAAAATGCTTATTCCATAGTATTGACCCAATCACTGGCAAAATCACTTTTTGGTAATGAAGATGTGGCAATCAATAAAACCATCCGTTTCGACAATGCACACAATCTTACAGTAACAGGTATTATTAAAGATGTGCCGTCCAATGCTACGTTCAGTTTTGATTATATAGTACCCAGCTCTTTCGTATATGCTACTAACCCACAAATAAAGACAGATGGCTTAAGTAGTTTCAGCAATAATAATCTCCAAATATTTGTAAAGCTAAAACCGGGAGTTTCTTATGAACAGGTTGCTCCCAAAATCCGGAATATAGAGCACACTGAAAAAGGTAATATCAATGCAATGAATTCTTATGTAATTCTGCAGCGTATGGATCGATGGCATTTGTATTCAAATTATATTAACGGTAAAGACACCGCAGGTTTTCTGAGCTATGTAAAAATGTTTTCAATCATCGGTTTGCTGGTTTTGATCATAGCCTGCATCAATTTTGTTAACCTGACAACGGCACGTTCCGATAAAAGAGCAAAAGAAGTAGGCGTAAGAAAAGCTATTGGCTCACAAAAAAAGCACCTTATTATTCAATTCCTGACAGAGTCGTTTTTACTAACAACAACCGCTTTTATTTTGGCCCTCCTTTTCACCTTGTTATTATTACCCCTATTTAACACTTTTACCCAAAGCCATATCAGTGTGCCGGCCGGCAGTTTTTATTTCTGGCTGGCTGTTACAGGATGCCTGTTCTTAATCACTTTGCTTGCGGGTGGCAGGCCTGCATTTCATCTTTCATCATTTAATCCGGTCAAAGTATTAAAGGGCTTTTCCCCGACAGGGCAGTCTTCTTTTTCAAGAAAACTGCTGGTTATTATACAGTTCAGCTGTTCTGTAGCGTTGATCATTAGTACCCTTATCATTTATAAACAGATTCAATATGCAAAAAACCGGCCGAGTGGTTATAGTTTAAACAGGTTGATGACAACTAACATGAACGATGATCTGCAAAAAAATTTTACTGCTTTAAAGAACGAGCTAATTTCCAAAGGAATTGCTTCTTCGGTTACCACTGCCACC
>JBCNOR010000572.1:0-3463 GCA_039593785.1 Niabella sp.
ATCAAGGGGTATGCAGCCGACGAAGTCATCGGGACCCACTTCGGACGCTTCTACCTGCCAGCAGACCGCGACGCCGGCGAGCCGCAGCGGCTCAATGCAATAGGGTTTCCGCTGACTATAAAGCCGGTGGATGGAAATCATGGTAGAAATGTCAGAACCAATATAAAGGACCGGAATATAGCAAAAGAGGCTTTCATACAGGCGTTGAAGACTTCCGGGGAGGTAGTGGTAGAGGCTTTTATTTCAGGCAACGATTTCAGGATACTGGTGGTGGATGGAAAGATGGTTGCAGCGGCCCGGAGAAACCCTGCCTCGGTTACAGGTGATGGAATACACACCGTTGCCCAGTTAGTCAGCCAGCTCAACGAAGATCCCTTAAGAGGCATAGATCATGAAAATGCGTTAACCCGTGTTCAGCTGGATGCCTGCTCCCTGGCTGTTTTAAAGCAATATGATATGACCACACAATCTGTACCTGCGCAGGGGCAGAAAATTTATTTAAAGGATAGTGCTAACTTATCCAGTGGGGGGACGGCCGAAGATGTAACCGATACGGTGCATCCGCATAACAGGTTGCTGGCAGAAAGGATAGCGCGACTGCTACATCTGGATATTTGCGGTATTGACATTATTTGTAAGGATATCCGGCAGCCTATAAAAGAAACAAACGGTGCAGTGATAGAAGTAAATGCCTGCCCTGGTCTGCGTATGCACCTGCATCCTTCATTGGGCCAGGGGCGGAATGTGGCAGCCCCAATCATCTCCATGCTTTTTCCTATGGAAAAAAATGCAAGAATACCCATTGTGGCCGTTACCGGTACCAACGGAAAAACAACTACTACGCGCCTGGTGGCGCACCTTGCCATGCAACGTGGCTATAACGTTGGTTATACCACTACCGACGGCGTATTCCTGAACCGAATTGCATTATCTTATGGCGACTGCAGTGGTCCCGCCAGTGCGCAGGTGCTGTTAAGAGACCCTATGGTTGATTTTGCCGTTTTCGAATGTGCCCGGGGCGGCATGTTGCGGTCGGGGCTTGGCTTTGATCATTGCGATATAAGTATTGTTACCAATGTTACCGAAGATCACCTGGGGTTGGGTGATATTGAAACGCTCGAACAGATGGCCAAATTAAAGGCGGTTGTTCCTGAAAGCACCCGTAAAAGTGGGTACGCCATTCTTAATGCCGACGATCCCCTGGTGCTGAAAATGCGCGAACAATTGCATTGCCAAACAGCCCTTTTCAGCCTGCACGGTAACAATACATATTTTAAAGCACATATCGATGAAGGAGGCCTGGGTATATTTCCTGACGAGGGGCAGCTGGTGGTCAGCGATCAGTGCCGGCAAATTCCGCTCATTGCGGTAGAGGATATCCCGTTAACTTTTGGTGGCACTTCCTCATTTATGCTGCAAAACGTGATGGGAGCGGTATTGGCGGCTTATGCTTCAGGCTTTGACCTGATCACCATTGTAGAGGGACTGAAAACCTTTAAGCCCTCCGTAGCAATGACACCCGGGCGAATGAACCGATTTGAACTGGGAAACTTTACTTTTTTTATCGATTATATGCATAACAGCGATGGTTATAAGCAAGTGAAATCCTTTCTTGACCTGCAGGAAGCCAGGCGTAAAGTGGGCATCATATCTGCTACCGGCGATCGCCGTAAAAAGGATGTAGTGAGCCTCGGCGCCTATGCCGCAGCTATGTTTGACGAAATTATCATCAATAATGATCACGACAACAGAGGGCGCTCCAACGATGAGCTGACAGCGTGGATGAAAGAAGGGATTAGTACTGTCAATAGTAATTGTCCTGTTTATGTAGCGGCAAACGAGAAGCAGTCGATTGATTATGCCCTGGGCCAGGCGGTTGAAGGGGATCTGATATTTGCCAGCGTTGATAAAATTTTTGACGTCATCAATTATCTCGAAGCGCGGCAAAACGAGTACCATTCAAAACAGGCGGTTGATACCGTAATATTATCACCCAAAAATTAAACAATGCACCATCCTGTAATAGTTATTCATGGCGGGGCCGGCCCCCTTACGCCGTTTATCAAAGACAATGAACAGGCCATAAGAACCGCGTTGGAAAGTATCGTAAAGACAGGATATGATATGTTAACCAATGGAGCAAGTGCAGTAGACGCTGTGAGCGAGTGTGTGCGTTTATTGGAAGATGATCCGCTGTTTAATGCGGGTCGTGGATCTGCTTTAAATGCAAAAGGCGAGGCCAGGATGGACGCGATGATCATGGACGGGCATACCCTCAAAGCCGGCGGTGTGGCGGGCCAGATGCAGGCAAAAAATCGAATATTGCTGGCCAGGGCGGTAATGAGCGATACACCCTATATACTGTTAACAGGGGAGTCGTTAGCCGAACTGGGCGCTTATAAGGGATGGCTACGGCCCACACAGGGCTACTTTATCACATCTTATCGTTCTGAAGAGTTGTTAGGTATAAAAACCAAACAAGGTAATAATCACCAAACAGTTACCGACAGCATAATCCAGATGGGAGATACGGTGGGTGCAGTGGCGCTTGATAATAAAGGTAACCTGGCTGCAGCTACTTCAACAGGTGGCTTACCCGCCTGCATCCCCGGCAGAATAAGCGATAGTTGTGTGGCAGGCGCAGGGTGTTATGCCAATAATCAAACCTGTGCAGTTTCCGCAACAGGCGATGGCGAATATATCCTTACCCATCTTACCGCGCACGCGGTGTCTATGATGCTGGAACTAAAGGGCGAGCCTATTGGTCTTGCCTGTAGCCGGCTCGTTAATCAGCCGTCTGCGCAAGACTCTGATGTAGGCATGATCAGTATCGATAAGGAAGGAACAGTGGGCATCGCTTATAACACTGAAAGAATGCCCAGGGCATGGATAAATACCCGGGGGCAAATGGAAAACCATTTATACTGATCCCGGCTGAAGCAACTATCCCCGCATGATCATTGGTGGCATTTACTTATTTATCCCCCGATAAAAATGCGTTCTTTTAATAAGTACTTAGCTCCCTTAGCCAGTATATGAAGACGTAATCCCTCTACATAAACCGCCTGTCCTGCTTTGGCTTTTTTGAAATTAGTTGACCTGATATGGTCTGCTTCAAATATAAGTACAGTGCCCGTTCCAATGGCATCTAAAACATTGCCGTCTGAAATGATGAGGGCCGTGTCCTCGCAAATGCCAATAGCTGTCAGGTTGCGGTTTTTTAAGATAGCTTCAGTAAGCCGGGCAAATCGTCCCCTTACCATAAAATGCGGGTCAATGATGGTGCCGGGCAATAATGTAAAGCCAGCTTCCAGTTCTACCATATTTTTAAGTAGTGATTCGCTGTCTTCTCCTTCGCTGATCATGAGCTCCGACATTGCCATGGCGCCGGCACTGGTACCGGCTATTACAAAATCTGTTTCCTGATACCTTTTTTTCATCGCCCTTAAAAATTCGCTGCCGT
>JBCNOR010000573.1:0-3455 GCA_039593785.1 Niabella sp.
AATTTGTTTGGATATCATTGCCAGTGTAATAGAAGTAGGCATCGTTTTCAGCCGCATAAAACTACCGCTGTTCTTTTCCCTTACAATACTTGCGCCTAATGATATAACAATAAAGAACATAGCAAATACCGTCCATGCCGGAATATTATGTTGGGTTGCGTTTACAATAACATGTCCTCCATCCTTCGATACAGACAATTGTTGTATGGGCGTTTGATTGGTTAATATCTGTTGCTCCAGGTCGGTGGGTATAGCCGCCGAATCGTTGATGGCGCTGTACAATTGCCGGACAATATATTTGCTCTGCACAATCTGCAAAACACTATTCAGGGCCCCATCTATTCCCTGCCTGAATGAAGCCTGCAACACGGGATGATAAAACAATACTACAGCACTTGAAGCAGCCAATTTTGATGCTTTAGAACTATCCGCGCTCACCGCCACAGACTGCAAGGCCTGCCCGGCTACATGCTCCGATTTTGTCATAACATCGGTAGTATACTGCTCAGGTATCACCAGCCCCAATAAAGCGTCTTTATCCTGTAATCTTTGTTTCAGCACTGCCTCGTCCTGCCCTGCCGACAACTTCTTGATGGTGAACATGCCGCCTTTCTCCAGGGTTGCCTCCAGCTCTTTGCTCGCTACACCTTTATCTTTATTCAAAAGCAGGAGGGGTACTTTTTTATCATTCACCAGCTCAAACGTACTGTTTTGTACAGTGGTAATTACAACAGCCAGAACAATAGGCATCACAAACATCAGGGTAAGCCCTACCCTATCACGCGTAAGAATACGCCAGTCTTTTTTTATTGTTGCCCAGAGCTTGTACACAGGGTGGCAAATGTAACAGTTTTTCGACTTTTAAATTTTCAGTTTAAAGCGTTAAATTTGATTAAACGAAAAACCTATGGGCATTATTTATGCAGAAATAGAATTGATTAATGGCGATGACCTGGCGTTAGCAAGACGTCATGTGATTGGAGAAGAAGAAGTAAAACGCATGACTGTAAAAATGTTGGTTGATACTGGCAGTGTTTATATGTGTATTAACCAAAGTGTTCAGGAACAATTGCAATTAAATATAGTAGAAAAGCGAAAAGGGCAGCTTGCAGACGGGAGCATAGTTGAGTATGACGTTGCAGGCCCCATTGAAGTAAGGTTTAGAAACAGGCGATGTGTAGTAGATGCAATGGTTTTACCGGGCGATAGTGAGATGCTTTTAGGCTCCATTCCTCTGGAAGATATGGACGTAGTAATTCACCCCTACCGTCGTGAACTTATTGTAAACCCTGAACACCCTTATTTTGCCCAGATGAAACTCAAGTAACCTAGTCAACATTCCAGTTCACTGTTCCGTCTTTTTCGTCTTTAAGGGTAATCCCAATTCGCGCTAATTGGTTGCGTATAGAGTCTGATGTTACAAAATCCTTCCTGCTGCGTGCTTCTCTGCGTATATCGATGAGCACCTGCATTACATCTTTTAGTTTTTCGTTATCGGCAGCCGACACCCCTTTTAGTCCGAATATATCTTCCAGGTAAATCTTGAACCGGGTTTGCAGCTTGTTAAAAGTATCGATAGACAAGGCGGTTATATGTACCACTTTGTCTTTAATACCATTGATAATGGGAACCAGCTCAAACATATTGGCCAGCACCTTTGCAGTGTTAATGTCGTCATTCATAAATTCATCAAACTCGTCTACCAGCTTATTTACTTTCTGATCCAGTTCCTTATCGCCTGCTTCCACAACTAATTCGCTGCTCCGTGCCTGAAGCTTAACCAGGTTTTCATAGGCTTCCCATAATCTTTTCAGTCCTTTTTCGGATGCCTGTAATGCTTCGTTGCTGAAATCCAATGTGCTGCGATATTGACTCTGCAAAATAAAGAACCTTACCACCATGGGGTGAAAGGGCTGGCTTAACAATGGATGATCACCGCTAAACAACTCCGTAAGCTTTATTACGTTATTGTAGCTTTTCCCCATCTTGCGGCCGTTGATGGTAATCATGTTATTATGCATCCAATACTTAACCGGCGCGGTATTATTGCAAATGGTACTTTGCGCAATCTCGCTTTCGTGATGCGGGAACTGAAGGTCCATCCCACCGCCGTGTATATCAAACTGTTTGCCTAAATACTTGGTAGCCATTGCCGAGCATTCTATATGCCAGCCCGGGAAACCCTCACCCCATGGACTTTGCCAACGCATAATATGCTGTGGTGGCGCCGCCTTCCAGAGTGCAAAATCAGCCTGATTATTTTTCTCCCCCTGTCCTTCCAACTCACGTGTATTTTCCAGCAGATCCTCTATTTTTCTGCCGCTTAACTTCCCGTAATCATAATTAGCAGCGTATTTCTTTACATCAAAATACACGGAACCATTTGTCTCGTAAGCATACCCCTCCGCAATCAGCTTTTTGATCATCTCAATCTGTTCTACAATATGCCCCGTTGCGGTAGGCTCAATTGACGGCGGAATATTATTGAACTGCAGCATGGCCCAATGAAACAGGTTGGTATATTTCTGCACCAACTCCATCGGTTCCAATTTCTCCAGTACAGCCTTATTGGATATTTTATCTTCTGCCTGACGCCCTTCTTCTTCAAAATGGCCGGCATCAGTAATATTACGTACATAGCGAACCTTATACCCCAAATGAGTTAAATAGCGGTACAGCACATCAAATGTAACATAAGGTCTTGCATGCCCTAAGTGACTCTCCCCACTCACCGTAGGTCCGCACACATACATGCCCACATATCCCGGAGTAACCGGCTCAAAAACCTCTTTTTGCCTTGATAACGAATTATATACTTTTAACTCACTCATTTCTTCTGACATTTCTAAAGATTGCAAAAATAGCGGATATCTAAGGCAATAAAAAACCGGGATTGAAGCCCCGGCACGTTTAGATTAGATATGGGTAAGTCTCTAGGGATTTATTGCTTTAATTATTTCTAAATTCACCTATTACACTCTAAAAGTAAATCAGGCCTCTTTCGTAAAACGATGGTTTTCGATCAGTTAAGCTATTTTTTCGACGAGCCGAATGTTTTAAGCTATTTAAGTTTAAGATCCGCAACCACCATGTAATGGTCAGACGATTTAGTGGTAATGCGTTTACACTGCTCCACCCCAAAGTTTTTGTCGGTAAGAATATAATCGATACGGAGGGTGGGAGACAGGGAGGAATAGGTCCGTCCCACGCCAAAGCTTTTTTGCAGAAAGGCATCCTGCATGCTGCCTTTGATTGTTTTGTAGGTGTAGGAATTAGGAACATCGTTCAGATCGCCGCAAAAAATAACGGGGTGCGGGCTATTGCTGATGATACTGCTGACCATATCGGCCAAGGCCGTGCAGGTGTGGCTGGAACAGGACCAGGTCAAGATCGCTGCGCTGGACTGACGCAGCCCCAACATCATGCAGAACCAGGAGAAGTCCTTTGGCTGAAAT
>JBCNOR010000574.1:0-3441 GCA_039593785.1 Niabella sp.
TGATGCCGGAAAGCCTGATGCGGCTGGGCCTTGAAACGGCATTGCAGGACCTCTGCGCTGCTATGGCCGACAAAAACAGGAAAATAGAATTCCAGGCAAACGGGATCCGTAAAGAGCTGCCACTGAGCACCCAGATCAATATTTACCGTATTATACAGGAGCTGCTTTCCAATGCCATCCGGCATAGCGATGCCACCAGGATCATTGTGCAATGCATCCAGGATAACGAAAATTTCCTGATCACGGTTGAAGATAATGGCAGGGGATTTAATATGGATACTACCCAACACACGAACGGGATAGGTTTGAGTAACATTTATAACCGGGTCCAATATCTCAAAGGCAAAGTAGATATCACCTCTGCCATTGATGAAGGAACTTCTGTAAACATTGAGCTCTATGTCTGAAAATAAAAAAGTGCTGGCTATTGTAGATGATCATCCCATTGTGATCGAAGGCATCAAACATCTGCTGCAAACCGATCCGCAGTACACTGTGCTGAGTTTTGTTAATGCAGCCAGCTTTCTGGCCTTTATTAAGGGAAACAGCGTGGACATCGTTTTACTGGATATTACGCTGCCGGATGGGAATGGCGTAGACCTGTGCAAACAGATCAAAACGCTGATGCCGGGAGTATGCGTGCTGGGAATGAGCAACCTGGCCGAGCGAAGTACAGTATTGAACCTGTTGCAGAACGGCGCTACGGGATATATGCTGAAAAGCGCGCCTGCAGAAGAGATCCTTAACAGCATTGCCTTAGCTCAGCGCGGCGAAACGGTGCTTAGTCCTGAAATAAAAGAGCTTATTATTGATGCGCTGGTAAAAGGCACAAAGCCCCTGCCCACGCTTACCAAAAGGGAAAAACAGCTGCTGCAATTACTTGCGGAAGGCAAAACAACGGCTATGATCGCAGATGAATTGTATTTAAGCCGCTACACGGTTGATACCTATCGCAAAAACCTGCTGCAAAAATTTGAGGTAAAAAACACCGCCGAACTTTTGATGTTAATGGTACAGGAAAAGCTGCTTTAGCCACCCAAGCCTGCATACCTCCTATAATTAGGAGGGTAAAAATGACTGTTTACAGGTATTGTCCCGGGCAGCACCCCCATTTACCTTTGCGTTAATTAATCACCTTTAACACAAGGAAATGGAAACTAAAAAAGCAAAACGCATCATTCTTTGTTTGTGCCTGGTTACAATGATCAGCTTTATATTTACCGGCTGTAGCGACAAAGACGATCCCAAACCCAGTAAAATATCTATGAAATTCACCCTTACTGTAACAGGCGCTACTTCAGATGACCAGGTCGATTTCGCGGTAGGCGGGGGAAATCATGATGCCAGCCAATATGGCTCCGCTATCTGGAAAGTAAACGGACAATCACAGGGTAATGAAACTACGATCCTGTTAGATGAGAAAAAATTTACCGGCAGCACTAAAACATATATCGTTGAAACCATTAACCCGCTTGACTTTGGCAGCCTGAGTGTGGGTTATTCCAACGCAGAAGGCGGGGGCCCCATCACCATCAGCTATAAGGCCGAAATAGGCGGCAAGGTGGAAACGAATGTCGAGAATCTTGTGGTTGCTGTGGGGCAAAGCGAAACTAAGAATTTTGCATACCAGGGGAAATAATAATTTATTTAAGCTCCGCCTTACCTAAACCTAAAGCGCAAGTAGATCTTGCGCTTTTTTTTGCGATCTGCATTTGCTTTGGCACTTCATGAAGCAACATGTATTTTATTATACAGCTAGCCCGTTACTTTTAAAGCTTGAATAAGTCCATCTTTTATATCAAAATGAAATTTTAAGATAATTGGGCTTCCATCGAATGTTCCTGAACACTCTGCAGATAAAACGCTTGCTTTACCTTCATGAGCTATTGACAGAGGCTTCATTACCGATTTGTACTTTTTATTTGATCCGTCGATCCACTCCTGGATAGCCCTCCTTCCAGTATGCGTTTTACCTTCGTCAAACACAACGGCTGTTTCAGAAAAACAGTTAGCATAAGCTAAACTGTCGAATTTGTTTTGAGCTGTTACTAGGTCAGCTATTACTTTTGGTAAATTCGTGATTTGTTATTGTTTTTTAAATTGTTGGTAGTGTGCCGCCATCGATAACGAATTCTGTCCCTGTTAAATAGTTCGCTCCCGGAGAAACCAGAAATCCAACCAGTTCAGCTACTTCTTCGGGCTCTGCCGGTCTTCCGAAGGGTATTCCACCCAAGGCATCTATAACGCTTTGTTGAGCCTCCTCAATAGAACAATTTGAACTCTTAGCAATCCGTTCCAGAAAATATTTAACGTTTTCAGTCCTGATCCATCCTGGGGAAACTGTAAGCACCCGCACCCCTTTAGAAGCCACTTCTTTCGACAACCCTTTGCTGTAATTGATCAGGCCAGCTTTAGCTGCCGCATATGGAAGCGTTGCATCATACAAGGGAAGCCGTCCCTGGATAGAAGCAATGTGAATGATCACCCCGTTCTTCTGCTCAAGCATTTGCGGTAAAAATCCACGGTCTAATCTCACCGGCGCCAACAGATTTGTTTGCAGGGTTTTCTCCCAGTCTTTATCGGTTAAAACCGCAAAACCACCGCCCGGGGTTTCCGACGCTCCAAGGTTGTTTACAAGGATGTCGAGTTTTTTGTATTTTGACAAGACTTCGTCCACCACTTTTTGTGTTCCCGGTTCCGTACTCAAATCTGCTGAAATAAAATGCAGGTTTGGGGTAAGATCTTCAGGTGTGTTCCTTGCGGTAATAATAACAGTTGCACCAGCCTGCAGCAGCCTTTCTGCAATTGCCCTTCCGGCACCCTTTGTTCCTCCTGTTACCAGGGCAATTTTCTCATTTAGCTCATTGTTGTAATTCATATTGTTCTCTTTTTAGAATTCATACTGCGAATTTCAGACGTATGAGCGGCTAAAACAATTACGGATAATCGAATTGCATAGGGATAAATTTGTCCCATATTGTATTTATAAGAGCATTGGGCTAATTTTATACAATGCGCGAAAGAAAAACTCCTTTAAATTTGAATTGCGGCCTTGATCTGATAGGCGAGGTTTTGTATGGGAAATGGAAGATCCGGTTACTTTGGTTTATTAACGAAGGGCATAAACGTCCAAGTGAATTACAAAGAAAAATCCCGGATGCCTCACGAAGAGTTTTGAATGTACAGTTAAACGAACTCGAAGCGCACGACTTAATTAAAAAGAAAGTTTTCGCAGTGGTTCCTCCCAAAGTGGAATATTCCTTAACACCTTTTGGAAAAACAATAATTCCTGTGATAGGTGCTTTGGGTAAATGGGCTGATGAAAATGAGAACAGGTTACGTGATCTTATCTTAAATGCCAAAATAAAACTGCCCGTAGAAAACTGATGGTGGTATTCACCTTTCTGTGGAGCAATGGGAGCTTGCTGGCTATTTATCTTG
>JBCNOR010000575.1:0-3433 GCA_039593785.1 Niabella sp.
AACTATTCCTGTCAGCAAAGGATGAGGATCAAAAAGCAGATTGTTTAAATGGAATTTTGAATAAGCATGCCCTCCAGAAAGAAATTGTTGAAAATATCGAGCAGCAGGTCTTTCAGCATACGCGCGGGATCAACGCTCAATTGGTTCAGATCCTGTGTAAATTCAATTACGAAAAAGCAAAACCTTATTTAATTGAATTAGTTAAAACGGATCTGTTATCAGTGTTCCAGTTTGTTTATTGGTACGCAAAAGATAGGAGCCAGGAATGGGCGCCGGTTATAGAGGCAAACATCAGCAGGATCGATGATGGCGAAACATTCCGGTTTTGTACTTATCTGCTCACGGAAACCAAGGGTAATTTTGGGCCGCTTATCATTCCCTTCACAGAAAAAGAGGATGAAGATATACGGGTTACTGCATTCTATACATTGGGTAAGCTAAACAACCGGCAGCAGTTTATCGATACTTTTATAAAAGGCCTGAACGATCCTTCAAATCGCATTATCCATACAGCGCTGCAGGCCCTTTCCGGAGTTAAAGATAAACGCCTGTTACCGCACTATAAACACTTTGCAGAAAAATTCCCGGTAGAGCAGGATTATATTTTATCGAACCTGAATCAGCGTTTGGCGGAATATGGGTTAACGAATGTAACGGTGCGGAATATAGATATGAGTGCTTTTAACAAAGAAATGATGGGTAAGAAGAAGTAGCATGAGGTATGGAAATAAAGCGCTTTTACTAATAAGATGCAACATAAATAGCTATCACTACTAACATGACATTTGAAGAGTACAAAAGGCATTTCGAAATGTTCGGCAAAATTGATACTGCTGAAAAAATTTCTGTTTGTGAACAACAGTATCAAAGATATCTTTTGCATATGGAAAATGAAAATTATTTTGAACCAGTAGAAGATCATGAGGATAGCAGTATAGTAGGCCGTTACAAACAAAACCTGTGCAATATATTCCAGGTAGATAAAATCAAAGAGGATCAGATTTATCTTTTAATAACGCCATCATTCGAACCAGAAAGTTTATTGATAATCGAAAGGCAGAAACATAGCTATAATTTGGTGTATACAAAGTTGATGGAGAGTTACTGGACAACATTTTATACGGATAATAAAGTGGCAGATGTTGGACGCATAACATCTTCATGTGAATTAAAGAAAGATATTGGCGATAGCATTTTTAAATTACTGACCAAAACAATTGGAGAGGCGCGAAAACCCGAAGGGAAAAAAATGGTGTTGGATGGAACTATGTATAGAGTGTCGGCAATTTTAAATGGCATGCAAAAAGTGGTATCACAACATTCACCGGATGAGAGTTCAAGATCAGGGAAAGTTATCGCTATACTAGAGCAATTAATTGAAATTATTGAGCATCTGGATAGTAATACGCTTTTAAGCATTAAAGCAAAGATTGAAGCCCTGGAAAATTGATCTCTGCAGTACAATCCGCCGGATCCTTTACCTATCCCATACTGAAATGAGAAAACAACTTGAGAAAATATTGCCAACAGACGATAAAAAGCTTAAATGGGCCGCTGTTGGATTTACTGTTATTATAGCGGGGCTATTATCGCTTTGGGGCATACATGGTATCGGCCAATATGGAATTGCCCTATTTGTGCTAACGCCGCTTTTTATTGGTGCAAGCCCTGTAATTTTGTATGGCATTAAGAAAGAGATCACTAAACAGGAAGCCTGGCAGATCGGGCTTTTAACGCTTGGTATCTTTATGATAGGGCTGCTGGTCTTTGCAATTGAAGGGATTATTTGTATTATGATGGCAGCGCCATTTGCAGTTTTACTAACCTGGGCCGGAACTTTAATTGGCTACGCCATTGTCAGCAAAATGCCGGGTAATGCTCCCACAACTTTACTCCTTCTTATAGTTAGTATTCCCGCAATGTCGTTTACGGAAAAAGACAATAAACCGGTATTAACATCCGTTGTTACCGCTATTGAAATTAATGCAGATCCACAAACGGTATGGAAGAACGTAATTGAATTTCCGGAGCTGGAAAAGCCATCGGAATTTATTTTTAGAACAGGAATTGCCTATCCAATAAATGCAAAGATTGAAGGGGCAGGGGTTGGTGCGGTCAGGCACTGCAATTTCACCACCGGTAGTTTTGTAGAACCAATAACCGTTTGGGACCAGCCGCGGCTTTTAAGATTTGATGTAGAGGAACAACCAGCGCCAATGAAAGAGCTAAGTTTTTGGGATATTGACGCCCCTCATTTGCACGACTATTTTGTATCCAAACAGGGCCAGTTTAAGCTTACAAAGCTGGCAAATGGCAATACCCTCCTGGAAGGAACAACCTGGTATTATCACAATATCCGTCCAGCTTTTTACTGGCGGCTTTGGAGTAACTACATTGTTCATAAGATACATGAAAGGGTACTGGTGCATATAAAGAAGAAATCGGAGAACCCATGAAGATCTACCTCACCAACCAAAGCGCTAATTTCAAAAAGCACCTTGACCTTTTAAAAACAAAACCGGTCATGACCTATGACAAAACCCGCTTGGTAAAAAAGGTCACTACTATTAATCTTTCTACAACAAAAACAATTAATGAACTGGATCTGCACTGATTTCCTTATGTTATTTTGCCCTTTCAAGTAATTCTTCTCCAATGTCCAGCGATTCCCTTATAATATCCCTAATAAGTGACATACCATTATCGCTGTTAGTAAAGATCACTAAGCCTCTTTTCGATTCAGGTAAAAGGATAATGATTGTTCTTACGCCGGGATCGCTGCCGCCATGTACCAGTGCAAATTCTTTCCCTTTTAGATTATTAAACACTTCCCAGCCAAGTCCGAATTTTGCATCCGGCTCTTTTGACTGTATGTGTATCATGTCCTGCCAAACCTTATCGCTTAACCCTTTTTTCTTTAAAACATTTGCGCCAAACGTCGTATAATCGCTCACGGTGGTCATTAGCAGGTCTGCTGCGCTTGTTTCTTTGTTTTTTCTGATCTCGTATGGTTCATTTGCTTTATTATGGGGTACCGCATATCTGTCCTCTGTTACGCTGCCATCCCAAAAGAAATGAGTGTCTTTCATGCCATCCGGCTTAAAAAGATATTTGTCTACGATCGCAGCAAGCGGCATTTTGAATTTAACCTCCAATGCATGTTTAAGATATTCCAAACCCTCACCGGAATATTGGGTTTTAGTGCCTGGCTCAAAATCGAAGGCAAGTTTACCGGTTGAATGAAGCCAGCGACAGTTAACAAAGCCGGTTTGGTGTGAAAGTACATGACGGGTAGTTAAGCGCTTATTTCTTTGATCATTCTTTACATCAGGGTCAATCCAGTATTTGGACAGAGGTTCATCAAGCGACCAAAGACCTTTGCTTACTAATCGCAATGTGGTCATCTCTACAATGGGCTTGGTAAGTGATGCAA
>JBCNOR010000576.1:0-3432 GCA_039593785.1 Niabella sp.
GACCGGGGTAGGTCCTGCAATGATTTTGTTGTCTTTTTCTATTTGATAAGTAATATAGTATGCTTTGGGAGAAAAGTCAAGTACTTCAACAATCATTTGTACCATTTTTTCTTCATTATATTGAAGCTCTAGTTCCTTTTGCGAATATCTTATAACCCGGTTGGTTACTTTATCCGGATATAAATAGGCTGTAATATTATTTCTTATGTTGTTAAGTACCTGGCGCTCATCGAGCGTGAAAATCCCTTTGTTAGTGGCCAGCCATATAGTGCCATTTTCTACATCGAAATGATGGATAATAATATCGCTTCCCAGTAATTGCGCGTTAAAAGAACCGGCGACCCTGCACTGAGCTTTGTCAATATAGGCTAAGCCTGTTTTAGTGAGTAGTTTATAATATTGATCACCAAAGTAATCAATTTGTATACACTGGTTATCAGGCAGGCCTTTTTTTTCATCTATGAGAAAGTACTTTTCACCGCGTTTAATATAAAGCCCTTCGTCGGTGCAGGCAATAATGTCTTCGTTATACTTTCTCACTTTACTCACCTTTGCTTTAATTTTGGTTGGAGTATTATCAATATATAGGCCATTAGCGCCGCCTTTTATGTAAACCGAATCAGACGGCAACATTGTGTAAAAATTGATCTGGCTGGTATCTGAAAGGAGTACCTTCAGGTCCAGGCTGGGAGTAAATTTCATGACAACCCCAGGGTTAGTTGTATATATCTCACCTTTATATACATGACAATCTTTAATCGCAATCTTTCTTTCTATGCTGCCAGGGCTTTTGCCAGTTATAAAGTTGCTGTTACTACCTAAAATTATCGCCTTATCCCTGTAACTGTGGAATAACATAACGGGATTAAAGTTAGATGTAGTATCTCCTATCCATCTTTTGTAAAACAGCCCATTCCTGAACTGGTCAACTACCAGTTGTTTATAGCCTATGTCTAAAGCCTGTTTTTTATGTTTTACATACCATATGTCGGTATGATAAAGCTTATGACTGGTTGAAAATTTTTGTATTTGTTTTTCTTCTTTTATAAAAACAAATACTCCATTGTGCAAGGTAGATATCCATATATTTCCCTTTTTGTCTTTTAATATATCGCCTACTTCAATATCAGGTATTATGGATTGCGGTTTGTTTTGATCGGAGCCGCTATTATAATTCCGGTACTTTACCAATCCACCGGATTGAAGAAATCCCACATACAGGTCATTATCTTCTTTGAGGTAAGAAGATACCTGTTTTAATTTAATCTTATCTTTCCCGGACGTATAAAATATCTTCAAATTACGGTTTTGCAGTTCATAGATAGTATTTTCTACAAATATTTTATTATCTAACAATTTCATCCAGGAAAGTGGATAAAATCTAAAGTCTACTTCCGATAGGTCCCCGTATAAAAGATGTCTGAAAAGATAATTGCTGTGGCTTATTAAAATAGGTGTTTTGTTCTTCTTTAGATCCAGTATAAGAAAAGTTCCGTGTCCTTTTGACAGGTAAAGCCTATCGCCTATAACGTTCATGAAAAAAAATAGCGTTGCCTCTGAAGCAGCGGGTTCTGGTAGTGATATTCTCTTTACTTCCAGAGTGAGCATATCTATTTCAAATAACTTCCCTGAATAAGTGCTGGCGAAGACTTTGTTTTTATACCTGCATATATTAACGATTTCCTGCTCATTACCCGGAATTTTAACGGTTTCAAATGATCGACCGTTAAAAATTAAAATACCCTTATCGCTCACCAGCCATATAAAGCCATAAGGATCTTCAAGCAGGCGATATACAGTGTTGGTACCAATTATTGATGCATCATATTGGTAATAATTAGGCGTAAATGACCATTGACCTGATACTTTTTGAAGTGTACCAGGTATGCCCGCTGTAAAAATAAACAGGCACAAAAAGAATGATTGGAGCATACTACGCATATACATACCAAACCCAGATTAGCCAATGGCAATCAGATGTTTAATTTTTCACCATCGGGTGAACTAGCAATATAATACATAGTTTTTATTTAGTAATAGAAAGTGGTATTTACCTATCAAAACTGTTACTTTACTAAATAAGATGCTCATTTCACACAATTGGTAGAATTAATCTCTCAAAAGCTTCTATTTTGCAGAAGATTCTTTACTGAGAAAGGTTAGCCAACCAGCTGCAGCATTCAGGTTTAAAGAAATTAGCAGCCCGTTATAAATAAGGCGCTCATAGGAATTTAAGATGATAATAAAATATAAACAGCCAAAACTAACTGCTTTTATATTTTATTAATAATTAACTCCAGGCTAACTAAATGTCAAATACTATAACGTTGTATGTTTTTTTATAATATATGACAGCGATATCCGGCCGTTGCTAACTTTTAAATCGGCTGTAAACTTGTGGAAGTATAATGTCGTATGATTTCATTATAATTTCAGCCCGGTGTTTATTCACCTGGCTTTTTTAATTAATGGCTTGCAAGCCGGTTAAAGATGAAGCAAATCAACTTTATTTTGTATCCGATTGTCACTTCCAGGCTACAGAACATTTACCTACTGCATAGAAATTTTTGCCGTTGGCTTTTGTCATCGCGGTATAAATAATAGTAAAAGTCCCGTCTTCTTCCGGGATGGCACATAACGGCGTTCGGGTATAATGATCTCCTGGTTCTGCCCAGGTCTTTCCCGGGGACTGAATTTGGATCCTGGTTTCCTTTCCCCAGCTAATTCCATCCCTGGATAGGCTGTAACCAATTTCCTGATCGCCAAAGGAGTCAAATATCATCAGGAAAGAACTGTCTTTTAGTTGATACACTATCTCATTTTCCATAAAAACGCCAGCTACCTGTATCGGGTTAAAACCTTCAGGCATACGTTTCCACGGGCCGTTCAGGTTCCGGGCAAAAGCCATACCGGTAGGCCAGCCGCCTTTGGGTGTGTGGTAATGACCATCGTACATGGCATACCAGGTATTACCCGCTTTATATGGGAAAAAAGAAGCCACGGCCTGCTGTCCTTCCCAGGGTTGTGATTCAGCATCGGGTTCGAGCACGATGCCCATATCGGCGTAAGGGCCACCAATGCCATCCTGGCCCTTTACTACAGACATGGCTCTCCATATTCTGCCCTGATAATCGTTGCCCATAATCTCGCCTTTCGTGCTGTCTCCACCGCGGTAAGCGACATAAAAAATATTCCAGGCATTTTCTTCTTCGTTAAAAATTACAGAATTTACCCACACTTCAGCACGTGGATTGGTATGCGTTCTACCAGGGATGCTGGGCACTATGGTGGCCTGTCTTTTCCAGTTAACAGCATCGGTGCTGGTCCAGTGGGCAATACGCAGATCGCGGTGTGGTCTCTCAAACATTTCGTTAACGAACATATGGTAAATTCCTTTCAGTTTTACTACCTGCCCGGTTTCAAAGCCTGAGC
>JBCNOR010000577.1:0-3431 GCA_039593785.1 Niabella sp.
GCTCGTCGCGCCGGATGAGTTACCGATCGGTGTGCTGACCGCGCTATTGGGCGGCGTGTTCTTCGCGGGGCTGGTTCGATACCGAAGCTAACGCATGGGCCTGTATGCGTGTCAGGGCTGCATCTGTAAAAAGCTTCCTGGTGGCACGTATCTCGAATCTTTCGATTAAACTCTTGAAAGTTTCATCTTTGTTCATCACGTTCGACCCCTTCGGGGCCGCATCCTACTCCTTTTCTTTCCCTCAGCTGATGCTGAGGGTTATGTGCATGGTGCCCTTCGGGCACTATAGCAACGATAATTTAAGGAACGCCTATTGAAAAGCAGGCCGGCTGAAGGATCCAATATCCGTGGCCCCTGGCTGGTGCCAGGGTAACAGATAGCTATCGCATGCGGCTCCAGAGGGGTCGAATATTATGCGTTTTGTTTCCCTCAGCCGGCGCTGAGAGGCATGTACATGAAGCCCTTCAGACACTTTAGCAATGATAACTTAAAGAAAGCCTATCGAATAGATCGTGCGGGGCCCAAAGGGTCCTATACATGTGGCCCCTTGCTGGTGCCAGGGTAACAGATAGCTATCGCATGCGGCCCCGGAGGGGGCTAATATTATGCGTTTTCTTTCCCTCAGTCGGCGCTGAAAGGCATGTATATGGAGCCCTTCAGACACTTTATCAATGATAATTTAAGGAATGCCTATCGAATAGATCGTGCGGGGCCCGAAGGGTCCTATACATGTGGCCCCTGGCTGGTGCCAGGGGTAACAGATCATGTATTGGATCAGCCCCGGAGGGGTCGAATATGCTTCACAATAAATATTTTTCATCAAATTCAACATCGTTTTCAATTAGCAAGCGCTTATATTCATCGTAAAACGGCTCTTTTTTATGATGCTCTTTTTGATTTTTGACATAGTTGATGATAATATCCCTCTGTTTTATTGAATAAGTGAAGGCGCCGTAGCTTTCCTGCCATCCACGGAATTCGGGAAACAGGTTGCTGTTTTTCATCCATATACTGCTGGATGATTTTATGTCCCTGATATAATCCGCCAGTGATATGGAAGGATGAAGGTCTGAAAAAATATGTATATGATCTTCTATGCCGTTGATGCGATAGAGTTTGCATTTCTTATTCTTTACGATACCCCATATGTATTTGTAAAGTTCTTCACAATGCGCTTCTGTAATTGTTTTACGTCGGTTTTTAGTAGCAAAAACAATCTGGTAGTAAATCTGGCGGTAGCTCATAATATTATATTTCGTAGGTTATAAAATATTGCTCTTTATACTCTAATTTACATTTTATTTCCAAAGTTTTATTGACGTTCATGAGTCAATTTAAATTGTAACCTGAAAGGGTTTGCTGTTTTAACAAAATGCCTGACTAACATCGGCATGCCGGTTACTAAATTTTGAATTGTGGCGTTCATCACGTTCAACCCCTCCGGGCCGCATCCACTTCTTTTCCTTCCCTCAGCTGGCGCTGAGGGTTATGTGCATCGCGCCTGTAGCAATAATAAACTTAAAGAAGGCCTACCGAAGCGGGCCGGGCCCAAAGGGTCCAATGTGCATAGCCGCTTGCAGGAGGTAAGAAAACATAGAGAACACGGCCCCGGAGAGGGCGAATTACATTTGATATGATCTTGATAAACGACGCGCAGTACAGTCGATTAGAAATGCACCAATGGCTACTCAATTGCCTCGGTTAAATAGGTTTTCCTGATCCAGGTTTGCTTGAAATGATAATTTACCCCCCATTTTTTGATAAATGCCCTCCTTGCGGTGCTAAGATCTGGCTTAATATTGCAATAGGATAACTGTGGCAGGCGTTACCGATGCACTATTTGCTTTTTTAGGGAAGTGTATTAGCTTCCGAAGGAATTGTGGCGAAGATGGATAGGTTTGTGTTTGTGCTTACACCGCCGGAAAAATAATTTTGATAGATCGTTATTAAACAGACAGGATGCGTTTGGTACCATTTTTACTTTTTTTATTGGCTTTGTTTACCCTTTCGCAGGAAGTTAATGGGCAGTCCTTTATTCACCCCGGTATTCTTCATAGCCGGGAAGACCTGGCACGAATGAAAGCGGCCATACAGAACCGAAAAGAGCCTGTTTTCAGCGGGTACGCGGTTTTTGCCAAAGATCAGTATTCGCAATACAGTTATAAGATCAAAGGACCATTGGACACCGTAAGCCGTAATCCTACAGTAGGGCAGGGTATTTATGATAGTGATGCAAATGCCGCTCATCAAAACGCCATCATGTGGACTATTACCGGCGATAACCGTTATGCGCAGAAAGCTATTGAAATTATCAATAGCTGGTCAGCTACATTAAAGGCTATCAGGGGGCGCGATGCGGTACTGATGGCGGGCCTGGGCCCCTTCAAGATGGTAAATGCCGCAGAACTCATTCGCTATACCAATGCAGGCTGGAGGAATGCTGATATAGCCAGGGCTGAGAAGCATTTTAAAGAAGTGATTTACCCGGTGATAAAAGATTATGCACCATTTGCCAATGGTAACTGGGATGCTGCTGCATTAAAAACGGCCATGGCTATTGGCGTATTTTGTAACGACCGGGCCATATTCGAGGATGCATTGCGTTACTATACAAAAGGAGGGGGAAATGGAAGTATACTGAATTATGTCATTAATAAAAACGGGCAGATCCAGGAAAGCGGGCGCGATCAGCCTCATTCCCAGTTAGGAATTGGTATGCTTGCAGAATGTTGTGCCATTGCCTGGAACCAGGGATTGGATTTATATGGGTTTGAAGATAACCGCCTGCTCAGGGGCTTTGAATATACTGCAAAATATAACCTGGGAAATGATGATATGCCTTTTCAGGAGTGGCTGGACAGAACAGGTAAATACCATCATTATACCATTTCGGACAAAGGGCGGGGAGCATTGCGCCCGTTATATGAGCAGGTATATGCTCATTACGCAGGAGTAAAGCAATTGAAGGCGCCTTATGTAGAGGCTGCTGTAAAAAAGATACGGCCGGAAGGGGCTGGTCATCCGGGGGCGGATCATCCGGGCTTCGGTACTTTATTCTTTGCAGGCGATGGCTTAAAAGGTAAAGGAGAAAAGAAAGTGAATATCCGTTCCTTTGCCCCGGGTGGCTTAATAGCCTTGGGGACAGGGCAGCGAATCGAACTGGAATGGGTTGCCACTACTTTTCCCTGTACCTACTCTGTGCAGCGTTCTTCAACTCCTCACGGGAGGTTCCAAACGATTACTAAAGGACTTACTGTCAACCGGTTTGCCGATAAAAATGTGCTGCCCGGCAAGCTGTATTATTATACCGTTACTGAAGAACGTGCCGGAAAACAAAGCCAACCTGCATTTCCACAGCGGGCAATGGCAGGGTTGCCCGCAGGTTGGTTGCAGAAAGATGTGGGTAGTGTTAAAGGTGGAAAAACGTTTTT
>JBCNOR010000578.1:0-3429 GCA_039593785.1 Niabella sp.
AATTTTCAGGCAGTACTCCACATAGGTAGCCATCGCTCCTTTAGCAGGTCAGCAAATTCTATAATGCGAACAGTGGCTTTGTTGTTTATCTGTAACTATATCTGTAAGAGGAAGGAGCATCACCATCCATTCTTTACAGAAAAGAGTCTGGGTTGTAAACTTAAGTGGAGAGTACAGCACTATTGTTAAGTGAACCGGATCTTGCCTGATAGAGCCGTAAACAGGTGAGTTAATCTGCATAATCGCGGCAAATCATTAAATATCATTTTTAAATAAGTAGATCACAATTAAACCGTCATATTATGAAACCTAAATATCTGATTGCGTATTTTCTAATTTGCTTTGCTATTATTAATACCGATGTCGGAGCAATGCCTGCACCGCGGCAAAAAGTGCAGTATGTTATTCCTGATGCATTTCCTTTACAATTTCCTCAACAAAATACATTATCAGGTTATTTAGGCGACAGGTATTTTCAAAACTTAAATAACCGCTTGCTTAAAATTGATGAGCAGGGATTGCTTGATGGATTTTTAAACAGGCCCGGTAAACAAAGGTGGGTTGGCGAACATGTTGGAAAATATTTGGAAAGTGCAGCCAACACCTGGACTACTACTCAGAACAACCCGCTTAAAATTCAGATGGACAGGGTATTTAATACATTAATAAGCACACAAAAGCCCGATGGTTATTTAGGCACCTATCTCCCCGAAAATTATTGGACTTCCTGGGATGTATGGGTTCATAAATATGATATATATGGATTACTCGCCTATTACAGGGTTACAGGAGATCAAAGAGCGATGGATGCTGCTATTAAGATCGGCGATTTGCTTTGCAAAAATTTTGGCGACGGGCAAGGACAAAAAAATATTTTAAAAGCAGGTTCTCACACAGGTATGGCAGCCACTTCAGTTCTTGACCCGATGCTGGATTTATATATGTGGACCGCAGATAAAAAATACCTGGAATTTTGCAAATATATTATCCGCTCTTACGATTTCGCCGGGGGACCCGCAATCGTTCAAACTCTTTTGAATGACAAGCAGGTTAATAAGGTTGGCAACGCAAAAGCGTATGAAATGCTTTCCAATATTTTAGGGTTAGTTAAGATGTATCGCTTAACAGGGGACAAAAACCTGTTGGCCGTTTCCAATAATGCTTTTGATGATATTACGTCAAAGCGGTTATACATTACGGGCACCAGTAGTGATCATGAACACTTTTTAGCCGATAACATTTTAAAAGCGGATACAGCGGCACACATGGGCGAAGGATGTGTTACTACTACCTGGCTGCAATTTAATATGCAAATGTTTTCCATAACCGGCAATCTTAAATTCTATAATGAAATTGAAAGAAGTGTTTATAACCATTTATTAGGAGCCGAAAACCCGCAAACAGGCTGTGTTAGTTATTACACGCCACTAATGGGCGCCAAGCCTTATCGTTGCAATATCACCTGTTGCTTAAGCAGCATCCCGCGTGGTATTTCTTTAATCCCTTTAATTAACTACGGCCATATAAATAACATACCAACAATTCTTATGTACGAGGCGGCAAGTATTAAAGACAGCATTGAAACAGGAAAAGAAAAATTGAGTATCGGGTTGGATATCAAAAGTGAATTCCCGGGAAATGGAAAAGCTACAATTTTAGTAAAGCTTCCCAAAAAAGCGAAAGCAACGCTTCAGTTACGCGTTCCGGTTTGGGCAACCAATTTTACAGCTGTCATCAATGGCAAAACTTACACAGGCCAATCCAATCAAATAATAAAAATTGAAAGGTATTGGAACAATAAAGATGCAATTTCAGTTTCATTTAATATGCCTGTTTCTATTATTGATGGCGGTAAAAGCTATCCCGGGTATTTTGCTATACGGAGGGGGCCGCAAATTTTGTCAGTAGACCAGTCACTAAACACAACTCCCCATCTATTTGATGATATTGTTTACCCAACAGCAGGGAAATACAAACTGCTTGCAACAAATAGTAAATTACCAACAGGCTGGGCCGGTCGTCAATGCTATACTATGCAATTAATTTCAAACGGGAATAAACCGAAAGACTTAGTATTGGTTCCTTATGCTGATGCCAGCCAAACCGGCGCAGAAGCGTTTGTATGGATAAAAACCAATAAAAGCATTGCTGATCATTAAACAGTATGCTAAAGTTATTGGGGCCACCCGTCTATTGAGAATTTAAGACAGCCCAATAGTATCGCTCATAACTACAGCACGGATAGCTCCTGTCGTGATGGTTAGAGCCCGGGCGGACCCTATTTTAAAACTCCTGTACTTTGCAGGAGTTTTTTATGCTAAAAAATGCAGCACCATGCCTGCCTTTATGTTTTGTACACCAGCGTTGTCAATAATAGTTTTTATGGGCAGGTAGGGTAAATTCCAATAATTGGTAAAATTATTTTTAACTTTATCGCAACCCTCAAATCAACAACCATGACTACATCTATGACCGATGAGCAGTTTTATGCAAATTTGCTCCAATTACCCAGGCCCGGGTATCCTTTTGCTGACTATATCCATCCCGATTTTCAACAATTACGGCAAAAATATTATGACTGGATCGATACCGAATATATCATACATAGTAAAGATGCCCGCGAGAAGCATAAAAAACATCATTTATGTGATATTGCAGCAAGGGGCTGTCCTTTTTTGAAATCAATAGATGAATTGCTTCCGCTCGCCAATTATACGGCCAATGGAGCCATGATGGATGATTACTTTGACCGTTGTTCGCGTGCTAAAATGCAGCACATAACCAATAGCATTCATGCCTTGCTAACGGGAGATGATCCCAGGGAGCCTGCAGAAAATGGTATATTACATTTATTCTGGGAGCTCAGGCAGGATGCCCTCAAGTTTGACTTTCCCGAACCTATCTACAGGCGGTTTGTTAATTCAATCCGGGCGACATTTAGAGGTTTTGCTGAAGAAAGAATTTATTACCGGACCAATTCGATTGCACCACTGCCGGTATACCTGCTTAACAGAGAGGCTACCAGTGGAGTGCTGCCCTACTGTGACTATTTGCTGCTGCAAAAAGAATACCGCCAGCTGCCGGATGAAATTATTGATCATCCACATATTAAAAGACTGCACACCATTTGTTGCCTCCTGATCGGGATCCATAATGATATCATCTCCTTACCTAAAGAGCTTCATCGGGAAGGAGACACCATGAATATAGTAAAAGTACTACAGCAAGAACATCAAATACCGGTTCAGGAAGCTTATGTAAAAGCGCTTGAACTGCATGATAATTATTTAAAAGAGTTTTTGTTATTACAAGACCATTTGCCTCCCTTTGATGCGAGGCGGAATTTTCTACGTGGTGGCGCGGGAAAGGCGGTCGTTATTGCCGTTTCCGCGCGCCATTTACTCGCTGTTCCGGTTCGATATTTCACGC
>JBCNOR010000579.1:0-3414 GCA_039593785.1 Niabella sp.
TGGCTTTCTATTTGTTGTAAAGTATCCAGGATTACACCAACACCGATCAGCATGGACGTACCTCCGAAGAAGCTGGCAAATCCGCTAGTAACACCGCAAAGGGCTGCAATACCCGGCAGGATACCGGCAATGGCCAGGAATACTGCACCAGGCAAAGTAATTCTGTCCATAATAGCGCCAATGTAGTCGGCAGTAGGCTGGCCCGGTTTAATACCAGGAATGAAACTGTTATTACGTTTCAGGTTTTCCGCCATTTCAGTTGGGTTAAAGATCAATGCGGTATAGAAATAGGTAAATGCGATTACCAGGACAGCATAGATAACATTATACCAAAAAGAAGTGTTATCGGAAAGGGACCTCATGAAATTGCTTGCTGAGCTATCTTCTCCGGTAGCAAAGCCTGCGATCATAGCAGGGATGAACATCAATGCCTGGGCAAAGATGATCGGCATTACACCGGCAGAGTTTACTTTAAGCGGAATAAAATTACGGGCACCACCAATCTCTTTAGCAGCATTAGTACCTACAATTCTTCTGGCGTAGTTCAACGGGATGCGGCGTACACCTTGCGTTAACAGCACCAACCCGATAATTACAGCTACAAATACAGCCAGTTCAACCAGGAAGAATAACAGTTTATCTGTTTGTTGTTTTGAAGTAAATTCTTCAATGAGAGAATGCGGTAAACGTGCCAGGATACCTACCATGATGATAATGGAAGTACCATTACCTATACCTTTATCTGTAATTTTCTCGCCCAGATACATTACGAATAGCGTACCTGCGGTCAATACTACGATAGTGGAAGCATAGAAAAGCAATCCGTCTGCTACAATAGCTCCGTTAGTCTGTGTACGTAAATAAGCGATGTAGGCACTGGCCTGGAAAACGGTAACCAGTACCGTCAGGAAGCGGGTATACTGATTGATCTTGTTACGTCCGCTTTCTTCCTTTTGCATTTTGGCAAACTGTGGAATAACAATACCGGCCAACTGCATAAAGATGGAAGCCGAGATATAAGGCATTACACCGAGTGCAAATATAGAAGCGTTGCTGAATGCACCGCCGGCAAACATATTTATTAATCCTAAAAGGCCCTCCTGGCTTTGGTTTTGGCCAAGAACAAGCGGATTAATACCCGGGAGCACGATGTAACAACCAACACGATATACAAGAATTAAACCGAGCGTAAACAGGATACGCTTACGAAGCTCTTCGATGCTCCAGATATTCTTCAGGGTTTCAATTAGTTTCTTCACAAAAACTCAAATATTTAAATAGGTTGCGAATAAACAACAAAAGACGCATTTTACCAAATCTTTAATAAAGATATCATTTTACTAAAGTCTATTTTGGGTAAAAGCGTCTTTTGAAAATACAGTAAGTACTTGTAAATGACCTTACAGCAGCTCTACAGTACCACCAGCAGCTTCCACAGCGCTTTTTGCTTTTTCGCTGATAGCGTTCACTTTGATGGTTACTTTAGATTTGATTTCACCGGTTCCCAGAACTTTTACAAGATCTGTACGGTTGATCAGGCCATTGATGTATAATGCATCCAGAGAGAATTCACTCAGCTCATATTTTTCCATCAGGTAATCGATCTGGCCCAGGTTAAAGGCTTTGTATTCTACACGGTTCCTGTTTTTGAAACCACGTTTAGGCATACGACGCTGAATAGGCATCTGACCACCTTCGTGACCGATCTTAGACTGATAGCCGGTACGTGATTGCTGACCTTTGTTACCTTTACCTGCGGTAACGCCATAGCCGCTACCTTCACCACGGCCTACACGTTTCTGATTATGAGTAGCGCCTTTTGCTGGTTTTAAATTGTGTAATTGCATTGTTATATTGTTTTTGGACTTACGCGGGTATACTCTCCCGCTCGCTTAATTAATTTGATAATTACCTGTTAGCTATGATCAGCTGATTACTTTACTTCTTCAACTGTTACAAGGTGAAGCACTTTAGTAACCATACCTTTGATCTGAGGCGTAGCTTCTACTTCAACAGAAGAGTTAAGCTTACGAAGACCTAAAGCCTGCAGGGTGCGTTTTTGGCGCTCTGGACGGTCGATGCCGCTTTTTACCTGGGTTATTTTAATCTTAGACATTGTAGTTAGATTTGAGATTTGAGACATGAGATTTGAGATGATTCTCCCCTCTTCCCAATTCGTTAATAATTTTCTTCTGTCGGTTTATTAGCCGTTGAATACTTTTTTCAGGCTGATATTCCTTTTTTGTGCTACTTCAACTGGCTGGCGCATTTCACCAAGGGCTTTAACGGTAGCTTTAACCACGTTATGCGGATTAGCTGAACCAAGAGATTTTGCCAATACATCAGTATAGCCTGCAGCTTCCAATACAGCACGCATGCTGCCTCCTGCAAGTACACCAGTACCATGTGCAGCTGGCTTAATAAGCACCTTTGCAGCACCTGCTTTAGTGAATTGATCGTGAGGTACAGTGCCGTTCATTACAGGAACCTTGATCAGGTTTTTCTTGGCATCGTCAATACCTTTGGCAATGGCTTCTTTTACTTCTTTAGCTTTACCAAGACCTTGTCCTACTACACCGTTACCATTACCTACAACTACCAGAGCAGAGAAGCTGAAAGCACGTCCACCTTTGGTAGTTTTAACCACGCGGTTAATGGCAACTACTTTATCCGTTAATTCTAAGTCTCCGGATTTGATCCGGTTATTTGCTTGAGTCATTTTATTTCAAATATGAAATATGAGATTTGAGATACGCTTTATAGCTCTTGTCTCACGAATTTTAAAAATAATTGTTTCCGATCAATGAGATTAAAGTTTCAATCCACCTTCACGGGCGCCATCAGCTAATGCTTTAACACGTCCATGATACAGGTATCCACCACGATCAAATATGCAGGTCTCAATTCCAAGATCTTTAGCTTTCTGAGCTACTACTTTACCTACCAAGGCTGCTTTTTCAGATTTTGTACCGCTTTGTGCAGCGATATCTTTCTGACGGGAATTAGCAGATACCAAAGTGCGTCCGGTAGCATCATCGATCAACTGAGCGTAAATATCCTTGTTGCTACGGAAAACAGATAGGCGGGGCGACTGAGCGGTACCGCTTACCTTTTTACGAATACGCCAACGGAGTTTCTGACGGCGTATTACTGTTTTTGCTGTTTTTGACATTTTATTTCTATTTGTACGGGCTCGCCTTTTAATTGACAGTTGGCAATTGGCAGTTGGCAATTATAAAAATTGACCTAAGACCTTTTTGCTTTTGCTGCAATCACCTAACAATTTAAGAGACGGCTTCCGAAGGTTACTATTTTAAGTTTAAAGTAAAAATGCAAAAGTAAAAACCAGTGTTTTGAATTTTTACTTTTGATTTTTATATTATTTACCAGCTGTTTTACCTGCTTTACGACGAA
>JBCNOR010000058.1:0-13835 GCA_039593785.1 Niabella sp.
TACTGCTCCAGTTCCCCGCTTAAAACAGTTTTGTATAAAAACTCGTGAGGAAAATAGCGCTCTCCTTTAGCTTCAGCCTCTTTCCATTGTTTTACCAGGTGTTTCTGTAAACGGCGGAATGCTTCTTCCTCGGGGATACAGGTATCCGTAACACGGTTATAATGATTTTCCAGCAAATCCCACTCTTCCTGTGGTGTCAGATCGCGGTAATTAGGAACTCTCTTATAATGGCTGTGCGCCACCAGGTTCATTACATCTTCTTCCAGGTTGGCTCCGGTACAGCTAATGATATGTACTTTGTCCTGGCGGATCATCTCAGCAAGCGAAATACCCAACTCTGCAGTACTCATAGCTCCGGCCAATGTCACCATCATTTTACCTCCTTCCAGCAAATGGGTTTCATAGCCCTTTGCTGCGTCCATTAATGCGGCGGCATTAAAATGACGGTAATGATGCTGAATAAAATTTGAAACGGGTCCTTTGTTCATGATTCAAAACTTTTGATTCGCCTTCAGATCACAAAAGCGTGAGACATTGCGGACCGCAAAAATATCTAATTTTAATATTGAAGAAAGGTTATTCTTTTCTTAACTTACCTGCACAACATGATCCTATGTACAGACTATTGGCATTTTTCTTTTTCGTCTCTTTTAATCAGGTATTATCCGCACAAAATGAAGAACCGGTAACCCTGCATACAGCAACCGGAGATCTTTATGGAAGTTTGATCGTGCCCGCCAATCAGCCCCGGTTCGATCTGGTGATATTGCAGGCAGGGTCTGGTCCGACAGATAGGAAAGGAAACAACCCGCTTGGAGTAAATGCAGATAGTTATTGGATGCTTGCCCATGAGCTCGCTAAAAATAAAATAGCAACATTGTTAATTGACAAACGGGGCGTTGGAGCAAGCAAAGATGCGGGAAAGGATGAGTCGAAATTAGTTTTTGATGATTTTATAAAGGACCTGGAAGATTGGGCAACACTACTCAAAAAAGATAAAAGAGTTCAAAAACTGGTATTGGCCGGGCACAGCGAAGGGTCACTTATTGCAATGGTCGCAGCACAAAAAGTAAAGGTTAGTAAATATATTTCTATTGCTGGTCCTGCAAAGCCTATAGATGAGATCATTAACTGGCAACTAAAGCAACAGGCACCGGTTTTAGCCGCTCCCGCCGATTCACTTTTTAAAAAACTAAAGGCAGGAGAAAAAATCGATTCTATTCCCCCTTTATTGTTTTCACTGTTTCGGCCCAGTATTCGCCCCTATATGATATCCTGGATGAAATACAGCCCATGCGCAGAAATAAAAAAATTGTCGCTACCGGTGTTAATTATACAGGGTTCAAAAGACTACCAGGTACAACAAACTGAGGGAGAAGAGTTGTATGCCTGTAACCGAAAAGCCGACTTTTCAATTGTTCCCGAAATGAATCATATATTAAAGAAGTCTCCGGGAAGTTTTGCCGAAGATAGAGCTACCTATACGCAGCCGATGTTACCAATTGCAGAACAACTGGTGACAGATATTGTAACGTTTATAAAGAAGTAATATGAATTATTTAGCTCATGCATACTTGTCATTTGGCGTCGAAGAAGTGTTGCTGGGCAATATGATCAGCGATTTTGTAAAGGGGAAAAAGCAATTCCTGTATCCGCCGGTTGTGCATAAAGGTATTTTGCTTCACAGGGCTATAGACGATTTTACGGATACCCATCCTGTAACGCAGCAGGCCAAATCAGTTTTTAAAAGTGAGTACAGGCTATACAGCGGGGCGTTTATTGATGTTGTGTATGATCATTTCCTGGCAATAGAGCAAACTGCTTTTGCAAGTGAAACCGCATTGTACGATTTTTCTCAAATAACCTATCAGCAATTAGAAAAGCAAAAAGCAATAATGCCCCCGGAGTTTGAACGGATGTTCTTTTATATGCAGTCGCAAAACTGGTTATACGGCTACAGAACCTTACCGGGTATTTATCAAAGTTTTGGAGGTTTGGTAAGAAGAGCCGCATATTTGCAGGATAGTACCCCGGCAATAAAAATATTTGATCGGCATTACAGTTTTCTGCAAAGTTGCTTTGATCAGTTTTGGGAGGAGATCCGTTTTTTTGCTCTCAATAAAATGAACCAGCTATTGTCAGATAACCGAACTTTGCCGGAATAAATAGCAAAAGCCCGGGCTTTACATTATATTGAAGAAGATCGCCAAATAAAAAAAGATGAAAAAGTGGATGTTTCTGGCAGCCAGCATCATTGCCGGCTCACAGTTTATAGCGGCCCAGAAATGGGCGCCCGTTGATAAGTCGCCTCTTGACCAGATTTACTTTCCGGTCGATTATCCATCGCAGAAAGTGAAAGGAACAAAAGAGCCCTTAAGGCTCAGGATTATCTACAGCCGTCCTAATAAAAGCAATCGCCAGATATTTGGTTCTGAGATAGTTCCTTATGGAAAAGTATGGCGGTTAGGCGCTAATGAAGCTACCGAGCTGGATCTTTTTACAGAAGCCAGAATCGGAGGCAAAAAAATCCCGGCCGGCCGGTACACTTTGTATGCCCTGGTGGGTGAAAAGAGCTGGACCTTTATTATCAATAAAGAAACAGATACCTGGGGCGCATTTAAATATGATCCGGCCAAAGATGTATGCCGGGTGACAGCTCCTGTCGAAAAAGTAGATAAACCCATCGAGTCGTTAACCATCGACCTTGAAAAATCGGGTACCGGTGTAAACCTGGTTGCGGGCTGGGATACAGTTGCTGCAACCTTACCTATTTCATTTTAATTTATTATTCAATTACATGTCTCTATTTTATAAGTGCTTATTGGCATCTTCGTTCGTATTAACGGTGCTTGCTGGCTGTAAGGAAAAATCTGCTACCCCCCGTACAACAGCTCCGGCTCAACATACAGGCGATACCAGTGCTGCCTCAACGCCAGCGACTCCGGTTATTGAGGATAACAATATTTACGCAGATGTAGACATATCTCCAATGGATATGAGCTATTTCCCCACTAAATACCCGCAACAAAAAATTGCCGACCCAACAGTGCCTCCGCCTGTAATGAGGGTAATTTACAGTCGACCCCATTTGCAGGGCCGTAAACTATTTGAAGAGATCCTGAAATATGGTCAAACCTGGAGATTGGGAGCCAACGAAGCAACAGAATTAGATCTTTTTCAGCCGGTTACTATCGGCGATAAAAAATTACCGGCGGGAAGATATACTTTGTATGCCATTCCTAAGGCAGGCTACTGGACGATTGCCATTAATAACGACCTGGATCTATGGGGTTTAAAGCAGGATTCATCAAAAGATCTGGTAAGAGTAGAAGTGCCGGTTAGCTATTACAACCCCATAATGGAATACTTCACCATGGTTTTTGAAAAGTCTGATACAGGGGCCAATCTTATTATTGCCTGGGATGATGCTTTAGTAAAACTTCCGGTTAAAATATAGTACCGGGTTTTAAAAAAAAGGGAGAAGATAAGAATACCCCCTCCGTTGTTTTACATGAGAAAAAGTTAATCAGCCTGTCCAAAGGAGTTCTTCAAACCTTCGGAGGGCATGGCGAAGCCTATTTATCGCCTCTTTTATATTTTGATACTACTTCTGTTTCGCCCATACTATTGGCATTAACATGCGTGTAGTTTTTGTCATCTCTTAAAACGATCCTGTAGTTTACGCCGTTTTTATTAGACACTTCCGTAACGCCCCAAATGTCTTTATCCTTGAATTCTTTTTTTACGGCATAAAGTACATTGGATGGTAAATCCTCTTCCTTGTAATAGCGAACGGTTTGTACTAAATTACCTTTCGCGTCCAGTAACGCACGGGTTTTTATGTTGTTGTCACCAATAAAATAGGCTTCAAAATGATTTCCTGTGTTCGTCCAGCTTACATTAATAGCTTCTTTAAAGATCTGGCCAAATGTTTTGAGCACATATTCATTAGCTGGTTCTACTGAGCCGGCAGAAGCGCTGCCTGCGATGGCTAAGATAAAAGCGGCGGAAAGAATTAAGTTTTTCATTTTATTAAGTTTTTAAATGTTTAGAGTTATTGCCTGCCCGATGCAGGCGGGTTTTTTATAATTGTTTCACAAACATACACCCGGCTAATGCCTTCTATCTAGCGGTTATGGGTAAATGGTGCCAAAAATCCCGGTGAATGACAGATTTTCTACCGTGAAACCCACCTTCGCCATGCAACCTTTCTCTCTCATCATCTGCGCTTCAACAAGGTAAAGGTATCCGCAGTGGCAGCGTTTTGGCAAGTGAATATTGATCAACGGTGAGGCTTTTTGTGTTAAATAATTTTAACGAATCGACAAATTGATTGAAAATTATCAATGAAAGGTCGAAAAACCATTTAAACGGTAAGCTGGTTATCAGGTGTTTGGCCGGCCGGAAAGGGCTATTTAGGACGAACGGCAAACGTCTACGAAGATTTTCATAGATTGACTGGGATCAAGTCAGCGCATTTGTGGTTATCAATGACAGGAAGCTATTTTAAAAACCAGCAAAGCCCGGTTGAATAATCGTAAGCAGTTCATCTTTTTATTTTTACCTTGCAGTAACTGACCTCTTCGTTCCAGTATAAAAGAAAATAAATGAAACGGAGCATGATCAATTTTTTCTGAAGTTCCCTGCCCGTTCCGTTCAGGCGGGCATTCGACCCAACTAAAAAATAAAAGATATACGAATGAAACTAAATACCAAGATCATCCATGCGGGTGTGGAGCCGGATCCTTCAACAGGCGCTATTATGACCCCAATTTTCCAAACCTCCACTTATGTACAAACGGGTCCTAATGAGCACAAAGGTTACGATTATTCCCGCGCCGGTAATCCTACGCGCACAGCCCTGGAAAATGCTTTTGCCGCACTCGAAAATGCAAAGCACGGTCTTGCGTTTAGCAGTGGGGTGGCTGCCACAGATGCGGTGATCCGTTTATTAAAGCCGGGAGATGAAGTAATCGCAGCAAATGATATGTATGGAGGTACTTACCGCCTGTTCTCGAAACTATGGGCCGACTTCGGAATTAAATTCATCTATATCGATACAACAAAACCGGAAAACATCGGTGCAGCGGTAACCGGCCAGACAAAAATGATATGGGTGGAAACCCCAACCAATCCGCTGATGAATATTACCGATATTGAAGCCACTGCTGCCATTGCAAAAAAAGCAAAGGCACTATTAGTGGTCGATAATACATTTGCTTCGCCCTATCTCCAGAATCCTTTAGACCTGGGCGCTGATATTGTGATGCATTCGGCAACCAAGTACCTGGGTGGACACAGCGATGTTATTATGGGTGCTTTAATGATGAATGATGACGGGTTGCGGGAAAAACTGTTTTTCATACAAAAAAGCAGCGGTGCGGTTCCGGGTCCGGTAGATTGCTTCCTGGTATTACGGGGTATTAAAACCCTGCATGTTCGTATGCAGCGTCATTGTGAAAACGGCAGGCTGGTAGCTGACTTCCTGGCCCGGCATCCCAAGGTTAAAAAAGTATACTGGTGCGGATTTGAAAATAGCAATGGTTATACAGTAGCCCGGAAGCAGATGCGCGATTTTGGAGGCATGATGAGCTTTGAACTGGCCGATGAGTCTATTGAAGCTGCTGTAAAAGTTTTAAAAGGAACCCGGGTTATAGCGCTGGCAGAAAGCCTGGGAGGCGTGGAGTCGCTGATCAATCACCCGGCAACCATGACCCATGCATCGGTACCGCGCGAAGAAAGAATAAAAAACGGGCTCAGCGATTCGTTGATCCGGTTAAGTGTTGGAATTGAGGATGCAGACGACCTGATCGATGATCTGAAGCAGGCGATCGGCTAAATGATAATCAACCGCAGAACGGTGTAAGCCTGGCAGATTTTAAATCTGTCAGGTTTTGTATGATAAGCGCCTGGTTTTATCGAAGTAAGCCGTCTATTATTAAACAAGACCAATAACACTATGGAAAGTATTTTTGAAGATATTGAACAACACCAGTATTTGACCGACAGAGAAATATTTTCAAAGATCTGGTTTTCACCACGCAGGGTCTTTAAATATATCCTCTATAAAAACTATGATAAATATGTACCGGCTCTGTTAATACTGGGTGGAGTATCAAGGGCTTTTGGCAAGGCGGCCGATAAGGGTATGGGAGATACAATGTCACTTTTGGGTATAATTGGACTTTGCGTTTTTGCAGGAGGGGTGGTAGGATGGTTTATTTCCGGCATTTACGCGGGTTTAATTAACTGGACAGGCAAATGGCTTAAGGGGCAGGGCAATGCAAAATCCATTTTAAACGTTATGGCCTATGCATACATACCGTCTATACTTTCGCTGATCCTCCTGGTTCCTGAATTAAGTATCTATGGAGTTGAAGTATTTAAAACAGACGGGGATATCATAAGCGCCGGAGTATCTTCCAATATACTGTTTTACAGTGCTCTTATTATAGAATTGATTTTAGGGATATGGACCGTAATACTGCTTATCATCGGCGTTGCAGAAGCGCAAAAGTTTTCAATAGGAAAGTCTGTTGTAAACTTACTTCTTCCAATTTTTATCATTTTCCTGCCTCTGCTGCTTTTAGGTATTTTACTGCCTAAATAGTAACCGGAAGGACGAATACAAACATGCCCCGGCTGATAAACTGCGATGCATTTAATAGGTTAAAATAACTATATTCGCTAAAATTTGCCGGTTTTTATGCAAAATATGGAGCAGCTGAACCAGAACAATAACGCTTTACGAAAACTGATCTCTAATCTCAATAACAATTATGTTCATTGGGACAAGTTTAAAGACATGCAAATTCCTGAGCCGGACTACCGGCTGGACATCTGGGCGAAAGTGCTTGCTGAAAGGGAACAGGGTTTTTACCGTCGCTTGTCTTTTCCTTCTCTTGAGATCAAATGGTGGATCAGCAATAGCCTGGAAGCCCAATTGCACAAGCTGGATATTGGCCTGGCAGGCGGACGTGATTTACAGGTATTGTTGGAACCTAAACATATCCACCGGCATAAAACAAACGCACTCCTCGACGAGAGTATCGCCTCGGCACAATTAGCCGGCGTAACGGTCTCTAAAAAAGCAGCTAAAGAAATGTTGCTTAAAAAGCGCGCCCCGCAGGATATAAATGAGCAGGTTTGCGTGAATATATACAGGGCCTTGCAACTGGCATACTCAGGAAAGGAAGAAAACCTGTCTGTGGACCTTCTGTTTCAGTTGCATCAAACACTAACCAGGGATACGATAAAGCTGAAAGGAATAGGGAAGTACCGGACCAATAATAAGGTAGACCTTTCGGCAGTAGATGCCGCCGCTGGATATAAGCCGGTTGATGTAATAGATATTCCGCCGATTGTTGAACAGTTAGCAGCGCTTTATAATAATGATAGCGAGCCCTATTTTATACATCCGTTGGTAAAAGCCTGCCTGATACATTATATTATTACAACAGCGCGACCTTTCAAAGATGGTAATGGTCGCCTGGCCAGGTTGCTTGCACAAATGTATTTATTGAAAAAGGGGTATTGGGTAACAGAATTTATATCAGTATCGAATATTGTTTCGAAATTCAGACCGCAGTATCACAAAACTTTTTCGCAGGCGCAGACGGATGATAACAACGCAGGATATTTTATCCAGTTTTATATCCAGTCTTTACAGATGGCCTTTAAATCGCTGCGGGACTTTGCTTTACGGATCAGCAAAGAAAAAGTTGAAAAGCTGGTACAAAAAATTCCCGGTTATAATGAAAGGCAGACTACTGTTTTAGAATGGCTAAAAGAAGATGGCGCGAAAGTGGTGACCATACGCGAGCTGCGCTCGGTTTATGGGGTATCCAAAGAAACCGCCCGAACCGATCTCACCGCGTTGGTTGAAAAGGGCTGGATCAAATACTATCATATCAATAAAAAAACCTATGCTTTTGTAAAAGATGATGGTTTTGATGAACTGCTGACAAACATACAGACGCTTCAAAGCGCTGCAACATAAAGGTGATTTCGAAGATGATCAAAGAAGGATTAAAAGAGTTCCTGGATAAAAAAGTGGCAGAATACGAAAAGCCTGATTTTATAAAGGACGACCCGATTTGCGTACCGCACCGGTTTACAAAGAAGCCGGATATTGAAATAGCGGGATTTTTTGCCGCCATCCTGGCCTGGGGTAACCGTAAAAGTATCATCAGTTCCTGCAACCGGCTTTTGGCCGGGATGGACAATGCGCCCTACGATTTTATACTCAACTTTGATGAGGGAGATTTAAAGCCTTTCCTGGGCTTTGCCCATCGCACTTTTAATGCAACGGATTTGTTTCATTTTCTCGACTTCCTGCAATACCATTATAAAACTTCCGGGGCAGTATCACTAGAAACCGCCTTCTCAAAATACCTGACAAAAGCCGATCCCGATGTAGAGCCTGCATTGGTCAGTTTCTATAATTCTTTTTTTGACGAGGAAACTTTCCCCGATTACCCCAGGCGCACCAGGAAGCATATTGCTACGCCGTTTAAAAAATCAGCCTGCAAACGGCTGAATATGTTTTTACGCTGGATGGTACGAAGCAGTGCGAAAGGGGTGGATTTTGGTATCTGGAAAACCATAAAGCCCTCGCAGCTCGTGTGTCCATTGGATGTGCATGTAGCCAGGGTTGCAAAGCATTTTAATTTATTACAGCGCCCCGGCAACGACTGGTTGGCAGCAAAAGAGCTTACTCAAAACCTGAAGCTGCTGGATGCAAAAGACCCGGTTAAATATGATTTCGCGTTGTTTGGATTGGGAGTCATGGAGAGATTTTGAAAGATGCTATATTAATGAAAAAAGTATATGGGGATATCGAATGCAGGACAGAAATAATTAAAAAAATCTAAAAATGAAAATAGTAGTAAATAACACCGCCAATCAACAGTATGCGAGCGCCTTCATGCAAATTTTCGATGAATTTGCTGAGAGGTTTCCAACAGATTTTTATTCCATTGAAGATATTTTTTCCCTTATTAAACTTGGTTGGAACACTGCCAATATGATGGAACAATTACCCGATGCAAAAAGTCTTATTGAAATGGAAATTAATGAAAGCGGCGAAGATACCACGATCAGGGACATTATCGGGTATAAGAAATTGCACTTCCCCCAATACCAAGATTTTATTTACTCATTTGAATACAACGAAGCAGACAACCAGGTTGCAGTATCGCATAAGTCGCCGGAGGAGTTTATCAAAAACCCGGGTGATTTTTTGGATTATGGGCAAGAACAGTATGAAAACGATATAAATGAGGCGAACTGGGACACCGGCTTTATTGATAGAAGTGCGATTGTTATACAAGCCAAACAGCCATTTCTGGATTGGTACAAAAGCCTTTATCCTGAGGATGGCGACTATATGCAAGCGTTATTAACTCAAAAAAGAATTTACCTGGTTGCGCCAACCGAAGACGAAAAAGATTTAGAAAACTGGCTTAATAAGAAGTATGATAAGATCTTTATGGAGGAATTAGAGGGATGGCATACTGATAAAAAGCAATGGCCTCAAAAGAGGAGTTATAAAATGTTTAAGCTCTGGTTCGATGTTGAGGTGATAGCACCCATATTTGATTTGCAAAAAATCCCGGTATCAAAAAATGTATAAAAAAATCCGCCAACGGCGGATTTTTTATTTTTATTAAAATCAATTTATTTCTTTCCAAACATCAGCTCCTGTACTTTTTCCTTATCTTCTTTCTCTTTTTTAAGATCGAACATAGTACCAAATACATGATCCCAAATGGTACTGCTTACACCAAATCCTTTATGTTCATCTTTATAATGATGTAAATGATGATTACGCCAAAGACCTTTCATCCACTTAAATGGCGGGTTCCAGGCATGAATGGCATAATGCATAGTGCCGTACATCAGGTAGCCCAGCATAAATCCGGGGAAGAACATAAAGGCATAACGCCCCAAAATAAGATAAAACAGGCTGAACAAAACGGAGGCAATAATGATACTGGGAACAGGCGGCATAAACAGGCGCTGCCTGTCTCGTGGGTAGTGATGGTGATTGCCATGCATTACATAAGCGATTTTCTTTGCTGTTGGGTTATCGCTTACCCAGTGAAAAATAAAACGGTGCGCGATATATTCAAAAAATGACCAGAAAAAAATACCGCAGAAGAAAATCAGGAACACATATCCTACTGAAAAATTAAGAGTGGTTGCGCTGTAATACAATAAGTAAGAGATAACAGGGATATAAATACCCCAAATAACCAGGGGATGTGTTTTTGTGAGCATCTCCAGGTAGTCATTCTTAAAAAGTCTCGCTTGTCCTTTATTATGAATCTTTTCAAATTTCATGTGGTAAAAATAAAATAAAATTGAAAAATGCTCAAAGCACCCTGTGCTTCAAATCATGATACGCACCAGTATTGTTAACAAAAATGATGCAAATCAATGAAGTTCAGAACAAATGACCGGCTAAAAAGTTTTAAAAAAAGACATTAAAACTCATTAGTCATATTGTAGTTTCCATTGGCTAAGATCCGGCACTACCGTTCTTTTTCTTTTTAATTCGTAGTCGTAAATTTTTTCTCCCACCTCCCTGAAAAAAGGATAACCGGTTTCTATATACTCATATTTATTATCGTTGAGCACCTGGTCTTCATTTACATAAATACAGGCGCTTAGCATAAATTCTATGTTGTTTTTAAAATCAACGATATAGCAAACATCTGTCAGGAAACCATGGCTCCAGCCTGTTTTGTTGAAACTGCGGATATGACCAGGTATTTTTTGCTTTCCATCCTTAAAGAAGAAAAACTTGGTGTAGCTATCAAAAAATTCTGTTGTATCATATTGGGGAAACCTGCTTTCAGAAGGTTTTTCTGACATATATTGATAGAGGTTCTTATAATCATCGGCAGTAAGATTAAATTGCCGGCTTTGGGGAACTGAACCTGGAAATAAAACCGACTGCATCATTTGCTGTAAATCAGTTAAGCTGGCCTTGTTATGAGCGGTAAAATCATAGGGCGCATTGACCAGTTGATCATCCTGGTCCAGGTGCGCTTTCCCTATCAGTATTTTTGTACTAAAATCAAAAGTTGCGTTGCTAACGGCCGGCTCCTGCGTATAAATGGTTTTACCTTCTTTTTGAAAACGTATCGCGTTGGTATGACGGTTTTCTTCTGCAGTCATCTTCACAAATCTCCGGGTAATACGCATGTTTTTGTAGCCCTTTTTCCAGATGGTTTCGTTTAAATATTGCTGGCCGCAAAACTCATACAAGCTGTTATAGGCATCATTATCGCTCACCACAAATATTTTCTTTATATAATGGTCAATAGATGGCAGTCCGGTTGCGGCCGTGGTATCTGCATTAACCGCAGTCTGGCCATGATAACTGCTATCGGTAAGCATCACGGTATATTTGTCAATGCCTTTGTTTTTTAAAGCGTTTATTTTTTCCAAAGCGGCTAGAGCAGTGGGTAGCTTTACCATCGATGCCGGGTAGAAATAAGAATTATCATTAACGTTAAGATAGAAATTGGTGAGTTTGGGCGAATTTTTCTTATCCCGGTCTATTTTAGTATAAATAATCTGGTATCTGAACGTGTCAGGCTGATTTAAAATCTTAGTTAATAAGGGGGATGCGCCAGATCTTAGTAGATCATCCAGCCATGGGCTATTTTTTATTTGTGCCTGTACCATTGTAAAAAAAATGAAGAATAAACCAGTAAGTTCAAGCTTTTTCATCAGCAAAAGTTAAATCAGAATTTTCAAACCGGTATGAATTGTTTCAAAACGGCCCGGTTCCGGTTAAATAAAAAGTGAAGGAAGAAATTTCAAACGCAAATAGCCATTACCTTTGGCGCGCAAAAAGTTATATGAAGGACGCATTAATCTATATTAAATAGTTTGATGCGGGCTCCTTTACCGTTCGTCCGGTATCAGACGCATTTAAAATAAACAAATGAAGCAGACTCCTTTCACACAAAAACACATTGCCCTGGGTGCAAAAATGGCGGAATTTGCCGGCTATAATATGCCAATCAGCTATAGCAGTATTAATGAAGAGCATCATACCGTAAGAAAAAATGCAGGTGTTTTTGATGTGAGTCATATGGGCGAGTTTATTTTAAAAGGAGAAAAGGCCTTAGCCCTGATACAAAAAGTAACAACTAACGACGCGGCCAAACTAAAAAACGGCCAGGCTCAATATAGTACGTTTACCAATGAGCAGGGAGGTATTGTGGATGACCTGATCGTTTACTGTATTGAAGAGAATAATGTTTATATGCTGGTAGTAAATGCTGCCAATATAGATAAAGACTGGAACTGGGTTTCTCAACATAACACAGATGATGTAGAGATGCACAATATTTCTGAAAAAACAGCTTTACTGGCCATACAGGGCCCGCAGGCAACTGCTATTTTGCAGCCGCTCACAGACATTGATATCTTAAACCTCAAATATTACACATTTGCAAAAGGAAATTTTGCCGGTGTGCCGAATGTATTGATAAGTGCTACCGGGTATACCGGGGCCGGTGGTGTAGAGATCTATTTCCAAGATAAAGACGGGGCTGCTGACAAAATCTGGAACGCTATTTTTGAAGCGGGTACTCCCAAAGGCTTAAAGCCTATCGGCCTGGCTGCACGTGATACCTTAAGATTGGAAATGGGCTATAGTTTATATGGTAATGACCTGGATGATACCACCAGTCCTTTGGAAGCCGGCCTGGGTTGGGTGACCAAATTCACCAAAGACTTTACAGCTAAAGAATTATTACAGCAGCAAAAAGCAGAAGGCGTTAAACGCCGGCTGGTAGGGTTTGAACTGGCCGATAAAGGCATTCCGCGCCACGGTTACGAAATTGTCGACGGTGCCGGTAATACCATTGGTGTAGTTACATCGGGCACCCAATCGCCCACTTTAGGTAAAGCGATAGGCCTGGGCTACATACAAACGGGCAATGCTGCAATTGGCTCCAATATTTTTATTAAAGTTCGCGATAAGCAATTGGCCGCAACTATAGTTAAAATGCCATTTGTTTAAAAACCTTTGCCACGAATGCACGAATCTTTTTATTAAATAAAAGGTTATTATTCGTGCATTCGCAGCATAATAACTTCCTGACTAATGTCTCAAAAACCCACACTTTTTACATCTTTATCTCCCGCTCTTCTACATTTATATGATGTAAAGGACACGGTTGTGGTGGTGATCGATGTCTTTCGTGCTACTTCTACCATTGCTGCCGCATTGTATAATGGAGCGCAATATATTATACCGGTTGACGCTGTTCCAAGAGCCGTTGAAATCAGCCGGGAAGTGGGTGGTATTGCAGCAGGGGAGCGCGATGGTAAACTGGCTGAAGGGCTAAACCATGGCAACTCGCCATTAGAGTACACCAAAGATTTTATTGAGAATAAGATACTCGTGCTTACCACAACCAATGGCACAAAATTGTTACATATGGCGCTGGCCAATGGTGCTGACGATATTGTTACCGGATCGTTTCCTAATCTAAGCTCCATTTGTAATTACCTGGTAAAGCAAAACAAGAACGTTATTCTGGCCTGTGCCGGATGGAAAGACCGCTTTAATATAGAAGATACGCTGTTTGCAGGAGCGGTGATCGACAAGATAAAAGAACAGTTCACTATTCATTGCGACAGCTCGTTAATGGCGCATAACCTTTATACACAAAACCAGTCTGATCTTTTAAAGTTTGCCGAGAACCTTACCCATTATCATCGCCTGGTAAACCGTTTCGGCTATATTGACGATATTGAGTTTTGCCTTACGGCTGATGTGGCGGATATATTGCCGCTGTATAAAGACG
>JBCNOR010000580.1:0-3413 GCA_039593785.1 Niabella sp.
GAGAGGAGGTGCCGGGGAGTGTATCGGTTGTAAGCTTGTGCGCGAGCAATGGAAAACAAAAGATACAGGTAAGAATGGTTAGCGCGACGTGTTTCATAAATTAGATTTGGCTATGAATATACAGCTTTATCTGTCGTCACAGTTCTCTTTTCTTCGGGTGTCGATCAGATACTGGATCTTCCAGCCGGATGCCAGCCGTACCAGCTGAAAAGAATTAGCCCCGCAATGGCTGAATTTTCCTTTATAATAAAAAGAATAAGGCGTCCATACACTGGCTAGTGCCCCGTCTATTTGAACAGACTCCAACTTTATTCTTTCATCGGCATTGCCCTTGGCTTCTTTACTTAAAAATGCAGCAAAGTCGTTTACATGATCGGTGCGCACTTTAACTGTGCCTGATGGCGACACTATTATAGTTTGCAGTATGGCACTATCGGTAAAACAAGCTTTAAGCTGCCTGGCATCTGCATTACGCATGGCATCGAAAAGGTTGTTAACCACCAACACCACCGAGTCACGGCTGCCCTGTGCATTTATTAAACAAGAATTCAATATAAATAGTATTAAAAACCAGTATTTCATGTGTATGCTTTTTATTTGATTGGGGTCACATACCCGCCTGACCGGACGCCCGCCTGCACGGGCAGGGGCAGGGAATTTCGCAGTAAGAAAATATTCATGATACCGGGTATGAAAATAAATATTTTCTTATGCTACATTTCATTGCTTTTTTTGTTAAAGATCAGTCATACAAGCTACAATTGGCATCAAATTTCCGTCTTATAAAAGAGTTGCATTTTATGCAATTTTCGGTATCTATTAATCTTTATTAAAAATACGAAAGATGAAAAGTTTATTACATACAGGCTCACTTTTTATATTAATGGTGCTCGCTTTTTCGTCCTGTGCCCCGCAAAAAACAGCCTCAGGCGGCCAGGAAGATTATGCGGCGCTGGTCGATAGCCGCAGGTTTACTTTTGAAGCGCGAACCGTTATTCCTACAGAAGATAGCCGGTTTAACCCGCGATTTATGCTTCCCAACGGCAATAATCTTTACCAGCTGAGCTCAGGCTACGAAGTAAAGATTACCCCCAATTCGGTAATTGCTTATCTGCCTTTCTTCGGCAGGTCGTTTACAGCGCCCCTCGATCCCACGAAAGGAGGCATCCAGTTTACGTCTACCGACTTTGACTACAAGCAATCGATAAAGAAAAAGAATTACCAGATTACCATCACACCTAAAGATAACCGGGATATCAGGAGCCTGTTTCTTACCGTTACGCCTTCCGGCTATGCATATGTGCAGGTGTTAAGTATGAACAAAACGCCGATTTCTTTTAATGGTGTTATTGAGAAAAATCAATAAATGAGGGTTTTATAAACACCTGTTAGTAACTCTACCGGCCTCCATCCACCCCGTAAAACCAAAAGGTTGTAAATTTGCCGGATGGTTGATTTAGATAAAAAGCAGGTTCGTATCGCGGTTTTAGATTTGAATGCAGGCTATCCCAACCAGGGAATGAGGTGTATTAATGAAATCGTGCACAGATGGGCCGAACAAAAAAGCTATTCAATTATTTATGATGTTTTTGACGTTAGGGTTAAGAATGAATTACCTGACCTCTCTTATGATATCTATATATCAAGCGGGGGGCCGGGTGACCCCTTGAGTACCCGTTTTGACGACTGGGACATTAACTGGAACCGTTGGTTCAGCGACGTATTGCGCTGGAACGATAATCCATCTGCTACTACAAAGAAGTTTGTCTTTTTAATTTGCCATTCCTTCCAAATGGCCTGCCGTCACTTTAATGCAGGGCTGATCTGTAAACGCAGGTCTACCTCCTTTGGCGTTTTTCCTATGCATGTAATGCCGGAAGCCATTGGCGACCCGGTATTCAGGAACCTGAAGAATCCTTTCTTTGGTGTGGACAGTCGCGATTTTCAGCTGATACAGCCCAATCTTGATCTGCTGCACGATATGGGCGCCTATGTTACCTGTATCGAAAAAGAGCGCCCACATGTACCCTATGAGCGTGCGGTGATGGGTATCCGTTTCAGTGAATATATTTTTGGCACCCAGTTTCACCCGGAAGCGGATGCTGCCGGTATGAGCCGGCATTTTCAAAACGAAGAAAAGCGCGAGATGGTGATCAAAAACCACGGGGAAGCCAAATTAACCAGCATGCTGGAGCACCTGGAAGATCCTGATAAAATTCACTGGACCAATAAAAACCTCATCCCTAATTTTTTAAACGAGGCCTATAGTCATTTAATGGTGGAAGAGCTGGTGGAAACATAGGCTAGTTTTTTTATTTTTCTTTTTTGCTTCTCTTTACGGGCTTCATTCCCCATTTGCGGGCCAGTTCTTTTTGAGCATGCGCCAGTTCAAGGCGATAATGCAGCCAACGCATTTCAGCCGGGCTGCAGGCTTTTAAATTGCGTTCCTGCGTAAGCCGGGTTTTATTTAATGCCGGGATCACTTTTTGCAATTCAGGCCACCCGGATAATGTATCAACCAGGTTATAGCGTGCCATCTCTTTCAGAAAAGCCTCAGGCATTTTTTTAATCTTAGTACTTAACTGGCTCCATTTCCTTTCAGCGCAGGCCAGCTCCCAACCCAGCTTTTTGTCTATTGCTTTTTCATGTTCCTGTAATAAAGAATCTAACTCCGGTGACCTTTCAACAGAGACGGTTGATAATTGCACCCATAGCTGCACTATACGGGTCTCCAACAATGAGGCTTTTGCCGGAAGGTTACGTTTTCCTCCTTCATACAAACTTAACAGGCTGCGGGATACCCCTATTAACTGGGCCATACGGGTTACAGACAATCCCATGTCTTTTCGGCATGCATTCATAACGGGCGTTTTACAGTATTAACAATATTCCAAAATTACAACGCATTGTTGCAAAGTGTAACGGTTCGCATGTTAAATAAAAAAGTGTAACAAAGTTTTGTAACGGTTTTAAAAAAGAAAAGAAAAACGTTACACCGGTTTGATCGTCAAATTCGGTTGTGCTGCACTTCACCTGCTTCTGTATCCGTCGGGCTTCTTCATTAGGTGCTGATCATGAACCATTTCTATAAACGAAAAAAGCCCCGAAGGGCTATTTTTGTTTTATATAGTAAGGCAACTAAAAGTCAACAAACTCATTTTCATAATTGGCCAGCCAATTGGTACCTTCCAAACCCCAGGCATCCTGTATAGGTACCCGGAGCCAGTAAAATGCCGTACGGGCTACACTGCCACTGGTTTGCAATTGCACTACTTTGCCTGCCGGAACTCCTGTTGTTGGAGCATTACAGGGGAATAATGGGACAATGCTCCACTGATAATTGTTTTCCAATATAAAATCTTTATTAACCGCACCAGGAGCCTGATTTTTCAGGCGTTCACCATTGCCATCTT
>JBCNOR010000581.1:0-3410 GCA_039593785.1 Niabella sp.
TCGATTTAACAAATGGTAAAAAATAGTCTCATAACCATTTAGGTATTTGAACGAATATTTAGATACCTCGGCTTTGATGAAGCAGTCACGTATGTATTTTCGGAATGGGGGTAATCAGCGGCTGGATTGAAACAATTTTACAGAGTCACTGCATACTGCACTTTTGCTATCTCGGTGCTGGAAACATTTCAAATGTAGCCACAAACGTCAAGACGAGAATCGTTGTCAACCATATAACCACGGTAGTGCATAGGCGATGGACGAAGCATCTGATGAACGATCCCCTGTTCAGTTTTTTGGTTTTATGGAAGCATTATTTAAAACAGGGATCTAAAAACGGAGTGTCGGTTCGGCTTTACACCAGGCCGTTCCTTGCGGCCCGCTTTATCAATCCCGCAGTATTGTTTACTTCAAATTTTGTCAGTAGGTTTTTCCGGTGGCTGTCGACGGTGTGTGGACTTACAAATAGCTTTTCTGCTATCTGCGCATTAGTAAACCCCTCGGCTATCAGTAAGAGCACTTCTTTCTCCCGGCTGGTAAGCACGGGTATCTTTTTTAGTTCCTGCTGCTCCTGTTTACTCATATCCAGATCTAAGCTCATATATAGCTTGCCTGCGTTGACCGTAAGGATGGCTTCTTCTATTTCCTCTTTTGAAGCGCTTTTGAGCAGGTATCCCGATGCGCCCTGCTGCACCATCTGGGAAATATAGCTGCGCTCGTTGAAAGTGCTCATCGCAATGACCTTTACCCCTGGATGCTCTTTCCTGATCTTTGCTGTAAGTTCAATACCGGTTATTTCCGGCATATTGATATCGGTGATCACAATATCGGGCCGATGAGCCTTTATCAGCTCCATCGCCTGGTAAGCATTTGGCGCCAGCCCTGCCACCGCTGTAAAATCTATTTCGGCAAGCATGCTGCGCATACCCTCCAATACCATTGGGTGATCATCCACCACCAATACTTTTATCTTATCCATTGCTTTCGATTGTACATTCAATATAGACCGAAGTGCCTTTTCCCGGTATTGATTTAATATCCATGTGTCCACCAAGATAATGCACCCTCGATTGTATATTCTGCAATCCGGCGGTTGGTTTTTCCTGCCAATGCACGGCATCAAAACCCTTCCCGTTGTCTTCTACGGTGATATTTAGTGACTGCTCCCTACGCATTACCTGTACCAGCAGGTTTTGGGCTTCCGAGTGTTTTACCGCATTATTGACCAGCTCCTGCACAATGCGGTAAACGGTTACTTCGGTAGTGGCACTCAACCGTTGCCCAAGACCGTAAAATTCCGTAGCTATCGTTACCGTGCCGGCGACGCCGATGCTGTTGCAATAGTCCTGTAGCGCCTGCTCCAGGCCAAGCTGTATCAGGGCTTCCGGCATCATATTGTGCGCGACACGGCGCATTTCGGAAATAGACTGATCCAGTTTGTTCAGGGCATTGTTAAATAATGCACCGTTTTCTTCGGTAAGTATAAGATTTCCTTTCATAGCTCCTAATTGTAGTTTTACACCACTCAGCATGCCGCCCAGGCCGTCGTGCAGGTCTTTGGCCAGGCGGCTGCGTTCATCCTCCTGTCCTTGTAATAGCGCCTGTGTGGCCAATAATTGTTTCTCGGTTTCCAATTCGGCTATTTTCACCTGTTGCAATCCTTGTTTATGCTGGTTGCTGCGGTATCCCATTAGCAGTATAACCGCCAAAGCGGCTACACTTCCAAAAGCCAAATAGTTTAGCAGGTTCTTCTGGCGGAGCTGCGTTTTCTGTAACAGGATCTGCGCCTCCCTTTTTTCCGATTCATATTTTTCCCTCATATCCGCCTGCTTCGCTGCCAGCGATTCGGTAAAGATGCCGGAACGGATGCCCAAAGCTTCACTCGCATATTTGTACCCGTCAGTATAATCATGCGTTGCGAAACTGATATGAGAAAGGTTTTCCAGGATGCTTGCTTTTTGTTCCTTGTAGCTGTTTTTTTCAACGATTTGCAATGCATTCATTGACCATTCTTTCGCCTTTGAAAAATTTCCCGTTCTTAAATAATATACGCTGAGCCCCTGCATGCTGCTCGCCAAATTAGAACTATCGCCCAACTGACTGGCTAGTTGTAAGGATCTTTCGCTATACCTCTTGATGTCCTTCGTTTTGTTCTGCCTGTTAGCCAGGTCTATCATTCCTGTCAGGGCCATTGATTCGTAGCTGCTATTGTTGTTGCTTTGTACCAGCTGCATTACTTCGGCATAAGTCTTTTCTGCCTCACTATAGCGTTTTAGTTCGGTATAAGCATTGGCAAGATTAATAAGAGTACCGGTAAGCGGAACCTTATTGTTCAGCGTTCGCTCGATCGTCTCTGCCTGTTTTCCATACGAGATGGACTTTTCATAATCTTTTATCATCAGGTAGGCGGCCGCTATACTCCCGTTTATAGCTGCTTTGGTAGCCGGGGGGTAATTACCTGCCTCTAACATTTTCTGGCCCTCAAGCATGTATCTTAATCCTGTTTCATAATCCGATTTATAGTTATACCGCTCACCGATATTGAACGACGCCACCCCCATCTGGTACGTATCTTTTTGCGCAGTCGCTATCCTCAAGATTTGCCTGCCATACCAGATAGCGGAATCGTTATGCGATAAAACAGCATGGATATACATCATCCGCTTGTGGAACCTGAGTATTCCCGACTCGTAACCCAGTTGCTGGCTTAATTGCTTCGCCTGAAATATATAATCCCTGGCTTTCTCAACTTCTGAAAGATCGTATTGTTCAGACAGTTCGTACAGCAGTTTCACCTTATTGGTATCATTCCCTACACGATGCAGGTGCTGGAGCAGGCTGTCTCTTTCCCGGGTTGCTTGGGCGTAGGTAGTGGAGCACAGCAAAGTGCAAAAAAGAAAGGACATGAATGTATGGTTCATAAGTATAATGTTGCCGGTACAAAGTAGTAATCTTTACTAGTAGTATACAATCCCCTGAACAAGTGATTTTTTGCCGCTATAAATTTCCACTTTTTACGGGATTGTATCAAATACCTGGTAATGCGAATTTTACACCGAACAATTGTATAACCATTTCTAAAAAAAATCTCCAATGAAAAAGCTTCTTTTATTGTTAGCAGCATTTACCGTACTGGCTTCCTGTGCCAAGAGCAGCACCGAACCCGATGAGGACAAAGACCCACCACCCGGACAAATAGACAAAGCACTACTGGGGGTATGGAAAAAATCTTCACTGGAAAAAAATTCCGCAGGAGGAAATACCGGTGGCTATCTGTGGCAGGAGTACCGCTTTAATGCCAATGGCTCTTATCAGTATTTGGTTAAGATCTTTTCGGTATTCACTAGTAACATCTATTTCCTTTATGACCCCGGCCTGGGCCTGCGGCACGATCCCGGCCTGGTTGTCGC
>JBCNOR010000582.1:0-3409 GCA_039593785.1 Niabella sp.
GCTGATCAAAGGGTTAAAAGTTCTGGGAAAGCAATACGATTTTGATGCGGTAGCTTACGGGCATGCGGGCGATGGCAACCTCCATATCCGTATCAAAAAGGAGGGGATATCTGATAGTTATCAGAACCCTGAAATGGATATTATTGTGCGGGAGCTGTTCAGCCTGATAAAACAACTGGGAGGAACCATCAGCGGGGAACATGGCATTGGACTAATACAAAAAGGATTTATGGATATCATTTTTGAAGAACGCCAGATGCAGATTATGCGGGATATCAAAAAGGTATTTGATCCCAATAATATCCTGAATGCGGGTAAAATATTTGATTAAGATGTTAAATTGCCGGTCTGATTAACCGGTGTATACAACGCTGAAAAATATATACTATTTTTACGGCCGGTATAACTAAACAGATACAGATGAAGAAAATTTTTTGTATAACAGGTATGGCGATGGCGTTAATGCTGGTATTAAATATTACAGCTTTAGCACAGGATGAAGAAGTGAAAGTGAGAAACGCAAACGAGGATCCCGAACCGGTAGCAGAAAAAGGTTTTAAGAAGGAAAATCTTTTTACGGGCGGAGGAGCCACCGCATCTTTTTACTCCGGTGGAAGTTTGCTGGGAGCCAGCCCGGTTTTAGGATATAAGCTCAACGATTATTTCGATGCCGGAGTAGTGGTTAATTATGTTTACCAGGGTAACAGAGACCGCTATGTGTACAACGATAAATTTCGTCAGCATGTATTTGGGCCCGGAGTTTTTGCAAGGGCGTACCCGTTACCATTTTTATTTGCCCAGGTGCAATTGGAGCAAAACTTTACCATACAATGCTATCACGATGCAGGCTCAGCCACAGCTGATATAAAAACCAATACCAATGCCACATCTTTTTTAGTAGGAGGCGGACTTTCTACAGGCAGGGTTAAAGGTGGAACTACTTTCTTTTACTTCTCAGTTCTGGCAGACCTGCTTAAGAACAGGAATAGCCCTTATGTGGATGTAGACTATTATGGTACTCCTGACGAACGTATCAGGATCGTACCGGTATTACGGGCTGGTGTAAATGTGGGCCTGTTTCAAAAGCGTTACAACCGCTATTATGATCCGGAATACTAAACCAGGAGTGTAGTTATTTAAATAAGAACTGATGGGTGTATTGAAACAATTGGCTGAATATCTTTTCCTGAAAAAGAAAGACCCGGGCAGGCCGAAGAGTAGCTGGGTAGGCTATATGCATAATATTAACCGCCTCAGCATCTTCCTGTTTATCATTTGCATGATTATACTAGCCATCAAGCTGCTGAGAAGCTGATGCTATTATAATTGCAGCCGCTTTTGCCGAGGCATCGCCCCCTGCGCCAAGTATATTTTGAAGCCGTGCATAGTCTTCCCTTATCTGTTGCTGCCGGCCCGCATCATTCAGTAATTGATGAAGCTCTGCAGTGAGGTTGGCAACATTCATTTCCTGTTGTATTAACTCCTTTACCACTTCCTTATCCATAATCAGGTTGACCAGCGAAATATATTTAATGCTGATCACCCGCTTTGCTATCTGGTAGCTGATCTCCGATCCCTTGTAGCAAACCACTTCCGGTACGCCGAATAATGCAGTTTCAAGGGTAGCGGTACCTGATGTAACAAGGGCTGCCTTTGATTGCATTAGCAGGTCATAGGTACGGTTATTCACCATGCTTACGTTGGGATATTGTTGGGTGTAAGTGTGATAAAATTCGCTGTCAAGAGAGGGGGCCTGGGCTACAACAAACTGGTAGCCGGGAAAGGATTTACTCACTTCCAGCATTACCGGTAGCTTTTTTTCTATTTCCTGCTTACGGCTACCCGGTAGCAATGCGATAACAGGTTTAGTGTTCTCATTACCTGTTGCATCTTTTATGACAAGGTCAGATCCGAGCGCACGCTTTTTGGAGATCTCTTCTATCAGCGGATGCCCTACATAGCTTACTTTCCAGTTCCATTTATCCTTAAAATAATCTTTCTCAAAAGGTAGAATCACAATCATCTCATCGATGCATTGCTTCATCATTTTTACCCGGTTCTCTTTCCAGGCCCACACCTGCGGAGAAATGTAATACACCACTTTTATTTGCTGCTCCCGGGCCCATTTAGCGATGCGTAAATTAAATCCGGGGTAATCGATCAAAACCAATACATCTGGTTTAAATGACAGGATATCCTGCTTACAGAATTTTAAGTTTTTTAAGATAGTGCCCAGGTTTTTTACCACTTCTATAAAGCCCATAAAAGCCAGGTCCCGGTAATGTTTCACCAAAACACCACCCGCTGCCTGCATTTTATCACCACCCCAGCAACGTATATCGGCGGAAGCGTCCTGCTGTTGAAGCGCATTTATAAGATTACTCCCGTGCAGGTCTCCCGATGCTTCTCCGGCAATGATATAGTATTTCTTCTGTTGACTCAAATGCGTTGTATTTATATAATGTGGAGCAAATGCTACTTTGCTATTCAGATTTTGGCATCGATTTTTTAACGATCTTTTTCACCGAGGCTTTCACCGAGCGGTCAGGCTTGTCCTTCCATTGCTTTTCCAGTTTTGTTTTAAGATCATAGTTGGTCAGATCAAACTGTACCGGCACAACGCTTACATAGTTGTTGGCCAAAGCCCATACATCGCTATCTCTTCCATTGTCAAAATTGACAAATTCTCCCGTTAACCAGTAATACTTTTTACCGCTGGGGTCTTTACGTTCCAGAAATTTCTCCTGGTATTTAGCATAGGCCTGCTTGCAGATCTTATACCCTTTTATTTCGGATAACGGGAAGTTGGGGATGTTTACATTCAGCAGGATATGCTTGGTGGGTTTATCCTTTAACATCTTTTCGGTGATCACCCGCGCGTAATGCTGCGCTGCAGAAAAGTCTGCATTGATGCTATGATCCATTAATGAAAAACCTACTGCCGGAATGTTTTCAATAGCGGCTTCCATAGCGGCCGACATAGTACCTGAGTAAATAACATTGATACTATGGTTGGGACCGTGGTTGATACCGCTCAGGCAAAGGTCTGGCTTGCGATGCAGCACCTTATCAACTGCCAGCTTCACACAGTCTACCGGTGTGCCGGAGCAGGAATAAGCATCGATACCGGGAAACAGATCAGAAGGCTGCAAACGAAGCGGATGCCCGATGGTAATGGCGTGACCCATCCCCGATTGGGGCTTGTCCGGAGCCACAATAACTATTTGTCCAAGGTCTTTCACTGCTTCATATAAAGCCCTGATACCCGGGGCTGTAATGCCATCATCGTTGGTGATCAGGATAACCGGTTTGCTGTTCTTTGCTTTTGCCATAGGCAGCAAATTTAGCTGATAAGTTGGTAAGTTGACAGGTTGTTTGGTTGACAGGTTGTTTGGTTGATAGGTTGATA
>JBCNOR010000583.1:0-3357 GCA_039593785.1 Niabella sp.
GAAGGCGTGAAAATGGGTCCGGTAACTGTTATCAGCGAAGCGGAATATGACCATTACATGAACCTTAACCTGAAAAGTGTATACTTTACGGTACAAAAGGCATTGCCCTACATGAAAGACGGGGGGGCCATTGTTTTGATCGGCTCAATAAGCGGGCACCGGGCATTTCCCGGCCAGTCAACTTATGCCGCGGCTAAAGCAGCCGTAATTTCGTTTGCACGCGGATTTTCTCTTGACCTGTTAGACAGGAATATAAGGGTAAATGTACTTTCTCCCGGCACCATTGATACGCCTGTATTTGATAAATTCGTAGCCGCTGAGCAGGTTGATCATGTCAAGAATCTGTGGACCGGTCTAATCCCTATCGGCAGGATCGGGCAGCCATCGGATATAGGAAAAGCAGCTGTATTCCTGGCATCAGACGAATCCTCCTTCGTAGTGGGGACCGAAATCCTTGCAGATGGCGGTGTTATAAACATAACAGTCCTGAAATAATTAATAGCTATTAAAGAAACCCCATTACGTATGGGGGTTTCTTTTCTATTGGCCGGTTATTCCGTTACTTTGCAATAAAGTAACCGGCAATGTTTGAAAATTTTGCGCAATACCTGAAAAAGAATGCCTCCCTTACCGATAACGAAATAGAGCAGTTCCGTGCCAAGACTATAACAAAGAAGCTTCGCAAAAGGCAGTATTTGCTGCAGGAAGGTGATATTTGCCACTACAATTCTTTTGTTTCAAAAGGCTGTATGCGCTTATACCGTGTGGGCGATAACGGAGCCGAACACATCTTAAGATTTGCAGTAGAGAACTGGTGGATAGCTGATTACGAAAGCTATAATTCAGGAGAGCCGGCAAAGAACAACGTTGATGCTTTGGAAGACAGTGAGCTAATATTGATCCGGAAAAGCGATCTTGACGATTTTGTAAAAACTATCCCCAACTTTCAGCGTTTTAAGGAAAGACTGGATGCACGGAGCTATGATGCCAGCCAAAACCGCATCCTGAGCAACATCAGTGATACTGCAGAAAAGCGTTACGAGAATTTCATTAAAAAATATCCTGACTTCTTTAATCGTGTGCCCCTTCACATGATCGCATCCTACTTAGGCCTTACACGGGAAACCTTAAGCCGGATCAGAAGCAATTATGCAAAACAGGAAAAGTAATTAAAGCGATCCTAAAAATTCTTTGTAAAGCGGAACACTCTTCTCAATCCATTCATCAGAAGCATTTAACTCAAGGCCATAGTAGGCAAACAACGGTTTATAATCGGCTTTTACATATTCAAAAGTCAGCTCAAAAGGCCGCGTTAACTCTGCCAGGGTGTATTTGTATCTTTCCCCATCGCGATATTCGTGCTCATCAACTCCTGCAGATACTGCCAGGGCAATTTTCTTTCCCGCAACCTTGTAACCGCTTGTACTTCCATAAGCCCAGCCGTAAGTCAATACTTCATCAAACCATTTCTTTAGAAGCGGAGGGCTGCTGAACCAATAAAAAGGAAATTGAAATACGATCTTGCTGTATTGCTCCACAAGCTTTTGCTCTGCCGGCACATTAATGCTTTCATCAGGATACGCTTTGTACAGCTGATGGATAACATATTTATCAGGGAATTTACTGAGTTCTTCCATCCATCTCTTGTTAATAGCCGAACTTTCAATATCGGGATGTATGACGATCACCAAAGTTTTCATTTTACGAAAGTAAAGCGGTTAACCTAAATTTGATATTTTAGCAACCCGTTGTATGGTACTATATAAAATGTAAGTAATGTCAAAAATTAAGACAACCTCCACAAACTTTGCTAACAAACAGGCCTTAGCCGATGAATGTTCAGAAGTGTATGCCGCTAATATTATTGGCGGGCAATGGGCTTTGGCTATTTGCTCCTGGCTGGTAAACGGTAAGCTGAGGTTTGGAGAATTAAGAAAACGTTTACCCAACATCACGGAACGGATGCTTACCTTGCAGCTGCAAAAATTAGAGGAAAACAAGATTGTGAAACGAACCGTTTACGCAGAGGTTCCTCCAAGGGTAGAATACGAGCTAACCCCGATCGGCTACGAGTTAAAACCCGTTATTGAACAGCTCGAAAATTGGGGAAAGAAACATAAAGAGCTGGATAAGGAGAAATAATGCCCTTAGATTTTTCAATCCCAGCCGCCACATAAGCCATTGATTATAAAATATATAGTTTTAAAACCAGTTAGATTTTTTTACCGGTGGGGTAATTACCGGCCAATCCCGCTCCATTAGTGATTAACTTAGCCCCATCCCTTAAAATGTCATAACCTATATTACCCAATAATGAAAATTCCACGTTTTATGCCATAAACCAGGTTGTTATACCCAAAACAATCCTGCGACGATAACGCCTAAGTACCCTATTGCTTTAGATAGTTGACCACGTCATCTAAGCATTCTCCATCGATAAAATATGTTCCTAAACAATTAACCAAATCTTAAATGTTATGAAAAAATCTGCAGCGCCTAAATCCAAGCAATGGTTACTGATCATGCTGTGCATTACGGTCTTTTTCTCACAATGTGTTAAGGATGAACAAAAACCCGCTCCCTCCCCGGCTGTTCCGGAAACTGAAAGCCCCCAGTCAAATCCTTTGGCAAGAGGTGGTATTGATCCGGGTATTGACGACCAGGTATACGATGGGTGGCTAAGGGCTTACCTGATCCGCTCAGGCGGTCAAACCTATTTCTGTAACAGCTTAACGGACCGGTCAAGAGCTTTCATGTGGGGCCAGGCTTACATGATCACCGGGGTGGAGGATTTTTACGACAAGACCCAGAGAGCGGACGCCAAACAGCTGATCATTGATCTGCTAAACACCTTTATAGCCAATGAGATCACTCCCGCAGCTACCAAAGACCTTTCCTGGGATAGCTGGAACGACGATATTGAATGGGCCATTATTGCGCTGATCCGTGGCTACCAGATCACTGGCAATACAACGTACCGTGATGCAGCCATCAAAAACTGGAATGTAGTGTATAACCGGGGCTGGAATAACGTTTACGATGGCGGGATCTGGGAGAACATGGAAGATGTGCCGAACGGCGGCAAAATTGCCCTGAGTAACTATCCCTTCATCATTGCGGGCTGCATAATCTACAATGCAACCGGTAATACGGATGTGCTGAATAAATGCATTGCCACCTATGCCTGGGCACGCAGACTCCTAAACACTACTACCGGAAGGCTTTATGAAGGCTGGGGGCCTAATGGCCTGAATGTTAATTCAGACGACAATATCTATAACAGTGGATTGTTTGTAAACGCAGCCAACGCGCTCTACCAGATCACAAGAACGGCTTCCTACCTGCATGATTCAAAAT
>JBCNOR010000584.1:0-3351 GCA_039593785.1 Niabella sp.
AACCCTCAGGGAGCAAAGCGCGTGGGGCAAAATAAGCAGGCATGGCAGTATTCCACGGTTAATGTAACGGCGAATAAGGCGCGGCGATGGCGCGGTAACCCACTGCTACATCATTCGGTGCATACTGTCGGGTATCGCTCGTTATATTTCCATACTTATCATATTTTACCTCTCCCGAAACAACTTTTACACCGCTTCCCACATAGTTTTTCAATCCGTTTACTACTTCATCGTAACGAAACTGGTTATCCGTGTCGGGATGCACTCCTGTATCAAACATTTTATCCCAGATATAATTGTACATCAGGCCTCCTATACGTCCATCTATCGATATTCCCAAAATGATATTCTTCCAGTTAACGGTGTTTGAGAATCCGAAGGAAAAATCGGGATCTCCATAACCTATGTCATATTGATAATCACTTTCTACGGGATATCCATTTCTATGAATAATGTTCCCACTCGGATCTCTTAACAAAACATCCCTTTTATAAATATCCAACCGATTACCAACCTTAGTAAAGGCATCGTCTGATGAGTATTGAGCATCTAAGGTTTTAAAGTAGCGATGCTGAAAAGACCAGTTAACTAATGAGTTCCATGAAAGGTTTGAACGCTTAAGAATTGTTCCATCGATTGTCACCTCCATTCCCCGACGGACCAGGGTCTCACCTGTATTAATAAGTGTACTGCTAAATCCTGAGGCTGATGAAATATCCTGGGTAACCTTTCTATTGTAATTTAACGTACTGAAATAAGTAACATCCAATTTTAAGCGTTGGCCTAAGAAAAATGCAGCGGTACCCAATTCCCAGGTCCGAAAAGTTGATGGTAATATATCGAGAGGATAAAGACTGCCTGGGTAGGAGGCGGAAACATTACCCCACACCGAGCCGGTAGAATACGTCCTGTTTATTTCATAATTGTCTGCCGGCCTCTTTGATACTGTCCATGAAGCCCGCAATTTCCACATATTGACCCATTGGGGTAGCGGAATATATTCTGATAAAATAAGACTGCTTGCTACAGAAGGGTAAAAATACGAGCGCTCAGATTCAGGTTGTGTTGAAAACCAGTCATTTCTTCCGGTAACATCCACAAAAATGGCATTATCCCATGATAACGTGGCCTTACCATATAAACTATTTGCCTGCCTTCTTTGATAACCATAATTGTTCACAATAGCATCCTGGCCTACAACCGTTGAGGCAACTGCATTTGCAAGAGAATACCAGCCTGGCACGCTCAAACCGTTGCGAGTACGCGCTCCTTGTTGACGGTCTTCCAAATAGAGGATAGAACCGCCACCCAATACATCTACCCCAAACTTACCAAAGCTCTTTTGATAACTAAGGATCGCATCATTAGAGGTGGTGAAACCCCAGGTCTGATTTTGCCCATATAACCCTTTCGCGTTCCAGGACCAAGACATTCCATTAGTTGTCTGACCTCTTGTAGAAATAGCACCCATAGCGTTCTGAACAACATCCTCATTCTTGTAATAGTCATACCCGCTACGCACCATCAACTTCAGGTCTGGAGTAAACCTATAATTGGCTGTAAAACTAGCGTTCATCAGGTTTTGGTTAATCCCCCATAATTTTTCGTATGCTATGTAATAAGGATTATCATACCAGTTCTTATACAACCAGTTTTGTTTTTGATCTTTCACCGCCCAATAGTCTTTGTATTGACTTAGATCATATTCGGGGCCCGTCCACATTAATATCTGGTAGAGGTAACCCTGGTCTCCATAGCCCGATCCCCATATCTGGGGCGATTCTTTGCGCGTGTAACCCATATGCGCTTCCAGGGAGAACTTAGTACCAACCCTCATCTCCCCACCCATTGTAAAATTGGTGATATTCAGTTTCTGATTAGGAAACTGACCTTTATTATATATATGGTTCAAGCCCGCACGGAAATACCCGTTATCACCTGTTTGTGTAACACTGATATTATTATTGGTAATCAATCCTGTTTGCATAAAATTCTTCAGGTTATTTTTACCCCTTGAACTTAACAACATCATCTCCTCCTTTTTTGTAACAGGATTCCACTGCATAGCGCTGTCGCCAATATCCAGTTTAGGTCCCCAAACATAGTCATCTGTTATTTTTCCATTTTCTCCATGACCATAAGAGGTTTGCACCTTGGGTATGGCAATATATCCAAGCGTGAACATATTATTCGTATTGAAATCTACGGATACCCCTTTTCCCTTACCCTTTTTTGTTGAGATCATAACAGCGCCATTCTGCCCATCAGCCCCATATAAAGCTGCAGCTGTTGGCCCCTTTAGAAAGTCAATACTTTCTATATCATCTGTGGGAATATCCCTTAAGGTAAGGTTCGAATACCGAACACCATCGACAATCAACAAGGGTGATGCCCCACGCATTTCGAGCGAGGGACGGCCATTGAACTCGGTTGAGTTTTTTACCACTAGTCCGGCTACTTTCCCGGTAAGTGAAGTACCCAGGTCCACACCCTTTACGGTTTGCAGGCTTTGGCCTCCTACTTTTTGCGTGGCATAGCCCAGCGCCTTTTCCTGGCGCTTAATACCCAGTGCGGTAACCACTACTTCATCCAGCGATCTTTCGGCATCCAGTAATACTACATTAACTAAGGTCTGACCGTTCACTTTCACCGTTTGCGATTTATAGCTAACATGCGTAAAAGTCAGCGTCGCGTCTTCATTCACTTCTATACTGTATTCGCCTTTTGTATTGGTAACAGTAGTGGCTCCCTTGTCAGAAGTGATAGTAACTCCGGCTACAGGTTCTCCTTTATCGTTCGCCACCATTCCTTTTACAATAATAGTCGCAATGGTTTTCTCCCGTACCACAATAAGCCTGTCATTTAATTTTTGAAATTCAAGACCCGTCCCGCTTAGTAATGTAGGCAACAGATTTAATACAGGCACATCATCCACCTTTAGGGTGATGGCTACCCTGTCGACTATCTTGTCACTAAATGCAAAACGGAAATCGGATTCCTTCTCTATAGTTTTAAGAACGAAGGACAGCTTGGCTTTATTCAGATTCAGGGAAACCGTTTCCTGCGATCGAAGTGTTGTTGCTGCAACCTGCGTAGCCGTCAGGCATAGCAAGGCAATACATAATTTCATAAACAACAGTTTTTTAAGCAGCCCTGGGAGCCGCCTATTCGTGTAAGCACTTTTTTTCATACTTTTATTTTGGTTTTAGTTAAAAGGTGGAAGGCTTTCTCCTTCCATTTTTCATTACCGGGGGAGGAATGGCCGCAATCCGTTTCTCCCTTTCTGTTGGCCATCTTTTTTACATTATTTATTATTTATTTATAATGATTGTATTTCCTTCTTTTTTGTAG
>JBCNOR010000585.1:0-3341 GCA_039593785.1 Niabella sp.
GCTGCCCAATCGTCATCTTCATTGATCATCAAAAAAAAGATATTATTATCATTTTTGAATTTCGAGTATAGCGTTTCAATGGATGGAAATTCTGCCCGGCAGGGAGGGCACCAGGAGGCCCAGAAGTTAACGAACACCACTTTGCCTTTTAAAGAAGAGGTATTTTGAACATTGCCCTTTTCATCTTCAAAATCAAAACCTGTCTCCATTTGTGGCAGGGATGCCGCATCTTTTTTAATGTCTACATTATAAAGGCCGGTACGCATCAGCTGCCTTATGGTCCATGATTTTGCTTCGGGGCTTACAAAAAGAATAACAACGATTAATCCCATAAGGACGGAAAATCCATGTTTTCGTATAAAATGTTGCGCTTTCTTTTTGCTTGCCAGCTGCCCGTTACCGTTTTCTGCCATAATTTGTAATGTTACAATCTGCTACGAATGATTGGTCTTCAAAAATACATCAAAATATTGCCTTTGGAGGTTGGCGATGACCTTAATGATTCTTGTGTCGTTGCTTTCTGCCAGAAAATGATAGGGGCGAAACCATTTTGAAGACTTTTTTCTTACATTGCCGTAGGGAAATTCTTTTGATACTTTGCCAGGCTCTTTAACTGCTGCCCACTACAGAAGTTGTTGAATAGAAGTGTACCATTGTGTATGATCCCGATTGATTGAATGTAAACTTAAAACCGATATGGGTTCTTTTTGAGTACGATAGCTGATATACAGGCCGGTGATCCTTTTGTTTTTGAACGGGTATACGAGGAGTATTACCTGAAGTTGTATCATTTTGTATTGGGTAAGACAAGATCGGAATGGCTCGCAGAAGAAGTAACGCAAACTACTTTTGTCAAGCTCTGGGAAAACCGGGAGCGGTTGAACCCGGAGATTACGCTTTCACTGCAGGTGTTCAGGATTGCGCGAACGACGATGATCGATTATATCAGGAAGCAAAATCACCTCAGCTTTGCCATAACGCAATTAAAAAATAAATCAGGAGAAGAAGTCAATGAGCTTGATGCGGAGATAGATTATAATGAAACCAGCCGGAAACTGGCCCGGGCATTAACACAGCTTCCTGAGATGAGGAGGAAGGTTTTTGAGCTCAGTCGCCTGGAGGGAATGAGCTATAAAGATATTGCAGAGCGCCTTTCTATTTCGGTAAAAACAGTGGAAAAGCATATTTCAAAAGCCCTTCAGCAATTGAGACCGCTTTTGTATGGTATATTACTTATCGGCTGGATTTTGAGAAATTTTATAAAAAATATATAAACGGAGTAAGGGAACAGGAAGTTACAAACGTATGTATCATTAAAGCGCCGGCAAAAGCAGGTGCATGTAAAAGAAAAAATGGTTACTAAAGAGCAGATAGAAAGGTTTTTCAGGTATCAATGCAGTCCTGCTGAGGCTGATGCAGTGGTTCGGTATTTCGAGCAGCATCCAGATGAGCTGGCGCAGTATATGCCTGAGGAGGAATGGCTTGGATACCAATTCAATAATGAACTCGATAGCCGGTCTGCGGGTAAATTGCTCCATAATATTAAAAGCAGAACCATTGGCACTGCTGTTGAAAAGAAAAGACCGGTTATTTATTACCTCGCCGCTGCCGCAGCGGTTATTGCTGCTGCTTTTTTCGGATGGCAGTACCTGGCTAAGAATACTGATCCCCCAAAAGAAGGTCCAGCTTTCCAGGCAAGGGTGATCGCTAATACTACAGAAAAACCGATGAGTATTATGCTCCCTGATAGCTCGTTGGTATCCTTGTCGCCTAAAAGTACCATCATGTACAAGGAGCCTTTTCAGGATGGCAAACGGATCATTGAATTAAAAGGAGAGGCCTACTTTGAAGTGGTTAAGAATGCACAGATGCCATTTGTGGTGCAGTCCTATCCTTTAAGTACCACTGTTTTGGGAACTGTTTTTTCCGTGAAGAGTTTTGAGAAGGACAGGCAGATCAAAGTAGCTTTGTTTAAAGGGGTTGTGGCAGTGGGTAATGCCGACCCTGGCCGCCCGGCCGTAAGAACGCCATTTTATCTTTCGCCGGGTGATGTGCTGACCTACGATAAGCAAAACGGGCAGGTGCGTTATCTATCTTCTAAAACACCGGACCCATCGGCAGGTTCGGCAAAAGGAGCTAACAAGCAACTTTTACCAGACAATGTAATGGAAGACAATAACTGGTACATGTTCAATAACCAGCCGTTAACGGGTGTGCTCGATCAGCTCTCACTTTTATATAACGAGAAGATATCCTACACAGCCGCAGACCTGCAGGGCATGTCCTTTATTGGCCGCATTGACAAAACCGATACGCTGGAAACCATTCTTCAACTGATAGGCCGACTGAATAACCTTGAGGTGGTTAGAGAACCTCATGGCTTCCTGATTAAAAAGTAAGAGATTATCGGCCTCCATTTGCCCGTGCAGTTTATTGTAGCGGGTTCTCAAAAAAATATTTCAAAAAAATAAAAAGCCAGGGTAGGGTGTTTTAAATCCTAAACGTATGTATTTAAGAAGGGGCATTCCTAACGATTGCATCGGTGTACTTCTGCCCTGTTCGGAATGCCTGTAATGATTGTTTGAAATTTAAACCATTTAATTAAGTATGATCACTTGTTTAAGAGGAAAACACGGTGTGTTGCTATGCATGCTGGTTATGGCCCTTTGGGGGCAGATGGTGGCGCTGGCCCAAACGCCATCCAACCATGTCAAGGGTTATGTAAGAGACGAAGCGGGGAACCCGGTCAGTCATGCTACCGTATCTGTTAAAGACAGCCGTACCGGTTTTACCGGTGGAACCGAAACGGATTCAACCGGCTTGTTCAGGTTCAGGGGCCTGGCTGATGGCAACGATTATGAATTTACCATCTCTTCCGTTGGGTACGAAACACAAACCCTGTCGGGGTATAAGATCAGCAATGGCGCAGATATTTCTTTGCTTGTAAAATTAAAGTCGCAGTCAACTGCTATGGACCAGGTAGTGGTAATTGGCTACGGTACGCAAAAACAAAGAGATTTGACGGGAGCCGTATCGGCCATTACGTCAAAAGACTTTAACCAGGGTATGGTATTAAGCCCTCAGCAATCCATACAGGGTAAGCTTACCGGGGTTAATATTTCTCAAAACAGTGGTAAGCCCGGAGGTAGTAATACCATTCGTATACGTGGTGGTACCTCGCTAACCCAATCCAATGATCCGCTTTATGTGATCGATGGAGTGCCCATTTCAACCAATGCTGGTGTAAGTCAGGCCAATATTAACAGCAACGGGCAACAAAATGTATTTGACATGGAGCCTACTAACCCGCTGATGACATTGAACCCGGACGATATTGAATC
>JBCNOR010000586.1:0-3335 GCA_039593785.1 Niabella sp.
GCTGGGATCTACTTCCACCAATGGTTTGCCGGTGGAATCATAGATGGGCCGCAGTGGGCTCATGGTAACTGCATTGTAATAGGCACTTTTGCTCACCCCATCTGTTTCAATATGCGAGATGTTGGTGTTCAAGCCCATGGTGAGCTTATCTGTTACAGCCGATTCCATGTTACCCTTTACAGAATAACGTTTCATATTGGAGCCGATGATGATACCGCCCTGGTTCAGATAGTTACCACTCAGGTAAATCTTGTTGCGGCCAATACCGTTAGAGATGCTGAGCGTATGGCTTTGCAGGGGCGCTACCTGTGTAATGGCATCTGCCCAGTTATACGATTTACCGGCGGCAAGGCTCTGCAGCTCACGAGGGCTGAACACAACGGAATCTGTTTTAGGATCGTTCAGCGGCCATGCTACCGGATCTTCGTCACTCAGGGCTACCCTTCTGATATTAGCGTAGTCTTTTGCATCAATAAAATCATAGGCGCGTGAAATTTTCTGGATCCCATAATAACCGTTATAGTCTATTGACGAGCGGCCTGCCTTTGCTTTTTTAGTGGTGATGATCACCACGCCGGCAGCGGCCCTGGCACCATAAATAGCAGCGGCAGAAGCATCTTTCAGCACATCTATGGATTCAATATCATAAGGGTTGATCTCGCGGATATCGCCGGTCATGATCACACCATCTACCACATAGGTAGGGCCTGAACCTTCTGTGAGGGAGTTAATACCCCGGATCTTTATATTAGTACCTCCGCCCGGCTCAAAACCACCATTGGTTACCTGTACGCCCGGCACCCTGGATTGCAGGGCGCTGTTGATGTTGGTGACCGGCATTTCGCTCAGCTCCTTACCGGAAATGCTGGCAACAGCACTGGTAAGGTCTTTTTTCTGTTGCTGACCATAACCGATCACTACTACTTCACTAAGGCCGGAGATATCTGTTTCCATAGTAACCGTAATACTGGTATCTGCCGGGGAAACATTCACGGTATGGCTTTTGTAACCTACATAGCTGAATAACAGGGTAGCTCTACCGGTAACGGTCATACTGAAATTGCCATCGGCTTCTGATTTCTGTGATGCTTTTTTGTTGGCGGTGTTGGTAATTGTTACAAATGGAAGCGGTTTTTTAGTGGTGGCGTCCAGCACCCTCCCGTGAAGCTGATTGGTTTGTGCCTGTACCTGCACCTGCATTCCGAGGCACACGAATAGCAGTAAAAGGTAAAAGGATGTAATATTTTTCATAACCAGAATTTTAAGCACGACGAGCGGTTGCTGCCCGGCATAGATTGTCCCATAGTGGATTTGAGCCAAAATTCGTGATTGGGAATAACACTAAGAATAGTGATTTTTGCGGTAATGATGGATTTTTATACGGTTTTCCGGAACTTGGTAACTTATTATATTTGCGCATGAAAGAGAAAGTGGCGAGAAAACGGGAAGGCTTTGAAGGGCAACGCCTCATTGTTTTGCCCAAGAAGATCAGAACAGATTTTCTGACCAAAGATCCCATCACCCGGCAGATCTATATTACTGATATTGGCTACTATCCAAAGGCTAAGGGGCACTATATGAAGCGCTCTGCCGGTATTGGACAGCACATTATCATATATTGTGTGGAGGGCAGCGGATGGCTGGAAATTAACCGTAAGCGGGTAGATATTTCCCCCTCCCAGTTCATTACCATTCCTGCCAATACCCCACATACCTACTCTGCTAATGAAGACGATCCATGGACTATTTACTGGATCCACTTCAAAGGCGACCTGGCTGCTTATATTGTTGACCTTATCCTGCAGCACGCCAAAAACTACAAGCCATATTTACCGTATAGCGATAGCCGTATTAAGCTGTTTGAAGATATTTACAGCAACCTGGAACGGGGTTATACCGCGGATAACTTGCGGTATGTGAATATGATCTTTTATCATTTTCTTTCTTCTGTACTGTACGAAGACAAATTCAACTTCATTAAACATACGGATGAAAAAGATGTAATAGCCGCTACGCTTGACCTGATGCAGCAAAAGATCCATACCCGTATTACGCTGAACGAGTTTGCGGAGTTTGCGAATTTATCGGTTTCTTATTTCTCTACTATTTTCCGGGAAAGGACGGGTTATGCACCGGTGGAGTATTTCAATCATTTGAAAGTACAGAAGGCCTGCCAGTATTTGTTGCTGCCGGATATTACTATTAAGGAGGTAGCGGAGAGCTTGGGGATGGATGATCCGTATTATTTTTCGAGGATGTTTTCGAAGCTGATGGGGGTATCGCCGAAGGAGTACAGGAGGAGGAACAGGCCGGAATCGCTTTAATATCGTGCTACATTTCTCTGGAATAAATGATCAACTCGCAGCTTAGCGCAATAATAAATGATGCTCCAGTTTCAGAGAATCCAAAGGCCCTGAGCTCACAAGGACCATCCTGTCCAACAAGAATTTTTTCCTGTTTATCTGATGAGACTAAATAGATCCTATGAACTAAATATTTTTCAAATAGCGCATCATCGGGTTCCGGTCCTGAAGCAAATAATGTCCAGCCATCTGCAGTATTTTTCGGCAAATGATCTCCCCCATAAAGGCCTGATGTTTGTATCTCTATATTTTTTAGACAGTCAAAACCCTTAATTGAGTTGGATGTTTCATTAAAATCCTTCCACCAATCAGCATCATTGTGCTTGCGAGCGATCCTTTCACCTTTCAAACAGTCGAAAATACCTTCTCCCTGGCTGGACAAAACAATTACCAGGTCTTGCCGGGAAGCATAACCAACGTTTTCAAGCCCGCCGATTGCAAAAGTGCCTTTATGTGTCCACATATAATTATGTCAGTGACCGCTAAAATTTTCAGCCGGCAATTTAGTTCTTTTTATCTGCCCATCGCAGAAAGATATTTCCCTAGCCATCAATGGGCATTATTACTTTGAAATCTCAATAGCGAAGGTTCCGTTTATCATTTTCTAAAATATATGCTATATTTACTCTATAGTTCCCGGTTGTCCCTGGCCTGTCAAACTTCCGGGTTTCTTTTTTCCCATACTCTTTTCTCCTGAATTTCCAATTTTACATATTTTTAAACCTCTCTAACCTGGGTTATACCTATGTCCGAGTGGGCAAGATCTAGTCTATTTTTAAAATACATACTATTACTTTGTCCAGATATTCCTGTATTCTTTCTCCAACTTTCTACAGCCGTGCCCTAGAGCAACACTCACCCAATGATTGTCAGTATTACTGCAATCGTTCCAAAGTATCCAATTAAACTATTTAAATTCGTAGATGATAGGAATCAAAATCGACATTTTTGAAAGGGTATTACCATGAAGGC
>JBCNOR010000587.1:0-3333 GCA_039593785.1 Niabella sp.
ACCGCTAGAAGCTCAAGCCTGTGGTTGTCCCGTGATTGCATCTAATGCCACTGCGATGCCTGAAGTTCTTGGCGAAAGTGCAATTCTTGTCGATCCATTAAACGATGATGCATTAACTGAAGCTATGGAGAAGCTGGTTCTTGACCCAAAACTCAGAGAGTCTCTTATCGCAGCAGGCACTGAAAATATTGAACGATTTTCTTGGCTACTCTCTGCAAGACAACTAAGCTGTGTTATCGACAGCGTATCAGTTTGATAAGCCTACTGCTTTGCTACAGACTTGTCTGCGAGTAAATTTAGAAGAGAAATATCTTGAGGCATATAATGTTGGGTAGTGATTTTAGTGTTGGAATAGTCGCCGATTGGCTTGTTACATCAGCCGGCTCTGAGAGCGTCGTCAAAGAATTGATCAATATATACCCATCTTCCGAGTTGTTTTCGTTGATAGATTTTATCTCTGAGGAGGAACGTAATGACTATTCTGGAAAGAAGGCTAAAACGACATTTATCCAAAAGCTCCCTTTTGTTAAGAAAAACTATCAAATTTTTCTGCCTTTGATGCCTTTTGCTGTTGAGCAAATTGACGTTAGCTCTCATAATGTGATTATCTCTAGTTGTCACGCAGTTTCTAAAGGTGTTCTTACTGGACCCGATCAATTACATATAAGTTATGTGCATTCCCCTATGCGTTATGCGTGGGATCTTCAGCATCAATATCTAAAAGAAACTGGTCTCAGCAAAGGTTTGAACGGACTGATTGTAAAATGGCTTTTGCATAAAATACGCATTTGGGACTACCGAACTGCCCATGGTGTAGACCACATGGTGGCGAATTCCCATTTCATTGCACGTCGGATAAAGAAGGTCTATGGTCGCGATGCTGACGTTATTTACCCTCCGGTGCATGTCGAACGCTTTGCTTTGAATACCCATAAGGAAAATTTCTATATTACGGCATCTAGATTAGTTCCTTATAAGAGGGTTGACCTCATTGTTGAAGCTTTTAGAAGAATGCCGGATAAAAAGCTTATTGTTATTGGTGACGGTCCTGAGATGAAGAAAGTTATTCGCCACACATCAGAAAATGTAAGTGTACTTGGATATCAACCCGATGATGTATTGCAAGACTTGATGGGAAGAGCTAAGGCATTTGTTTTTGCCGCTGAAGAAGACTTTGGGATCGTGGTTGTGGAGGCGCAGGCTTGCGGTACTCCTATCATTGCCTATGGACGTGGTGGTGCGTTAGAAACAGTAAGACCTTATGGTTCGCAGAATGCAACGGGCGTTTTTTTTCATGAACAAACGCCTGAACATATTATGTCTGCTGTTGAAAAATTTGAGTCTATTCAAGATGATTTGTTACCTGAAAACTGTCGTAGTAATGCATTGCGTTTTTCTGCTCATCGGTTCCGTGAAGAATTTAGCGCTTACTTAAAAGATAAATGGATAAATTTTCAAGAGTTAAAGAAGATCACATACTGATATCGTAAAGGGAATGGTCGCATTACTGACTTCTCTTTTAATTTAAGTGACTTACCCTTTATGTTGCTAGTCTTGGTATAGGATTTAATTGGTATTTTTATAAACCATTTATGGGGAGTAAATATGTGTATTATTATTATGGATGGAAAGCGCAATGTTAAAAAATAAAAATGTGCTAAAAACAATTGTACCTAAGGTTTCCCTGATTGTGTCAGATTTTTTATTTTTTAACACCTCTCTTTTTCTTGCCTACTTTATTGTTTTTCACTCTACTGGCAATAGTCTTGTTCTACCCGAGGATGGAACTTACACCGCAAGAATTTTTGCTCATTTAATTCTATCTGTTGTTTGTATTACTTGGTTCCTGTCAAGGTTGAGGCATTATACGTATAGAAAGCCTTTTTGGTTTGAGTTGAAAGAGGTTGTTAGAACATTATTGATTTTTGCTGTTTTAGACCTGTCGCTGGTTGCTTTCTCAAAGTGGAACTTTTCTCGCTGGGTTTGGTTGGTTACGTGGGTTCTCATTTTGATACTCATTCCATTGGGGCGAGCGATTACAAAGCGAATATTGAATAAGCTTCATCTGTGGAAAAAAGATACTATTGTTATCGGTTCCGGAAAAAATGCAAAAGAAGCCTACGCGGCTTTACAGAGTGAGGAAGTACTTGGTTTTAATGTGATTGCCTTTGTTTGCACAAGTTCACCTTGTGAGGAAGTTATCACCGATATCCCTGTGCTTGATTCTGAGGAGGCGCTGTGGAAGATCGCCGATGTTGAGAGTACACAGTTTATTGTCGCGCTAGAATTCGAAGAACATGCATTACGTGACTGGTGGTTAAAGAATCTTGCGAAACATAACTGCCGTTCTGTTTCAGTTATACCGACACTGCGCGGTGTTCCTTTGTATGGCACTGATATGTCGTTCATATTTAGCCATGAGGTCATGATATTACGAGTGGGTAATAATTTGGCCAAGCGTTCGTCACGGCTGATTAAGCGTATTTTTGATATTGTTGGCTCAGCTTCTATCATGTTGGTATTGTCACCTGTATTACTATTTTTGGCATACAAAGTTTCACGTGATGGCGGCAAGGCTATTTATGGTCATGAGCGTGTTGGCCATAATGGGATAAGATTTAAGTGTCTTAAGTTTCGTTCCATGGTAATGAACTCACAAGAAGTGTTAGATGATTTATTACGAACAGATCCTGCTGCAAAGGCCGAATGGGATAAGGATTTTAAATTAAAGAACGATCCTAGAATCACTAAAATTGGTCATTTTATCCGAAAAACCAGCCTTGATGAGTTACCTCAATTGTGGAATGTTTTTAGAGGTGAGATGAGTTTAGTTGGTCCTCGTCCTATTATTGAGGCAGAACTTGAACGTTATGCTGGTGATGTTGATTATTACTATATGGCAAAACCGGGCATGACAGGTCTTTGGCAGGTTAGTGGTCGCAATGATATTGATTACGATACGCGGGTTTATTTTGATGCCTGGTACGTAAAAAATTGGGCATTATGGAATGACATAGCGATTCTATTCAAGACGATAGGTGTGGTTTTGAAGCGTGATGGTGCATATTAGTTTTAATCTTGTGCCTCTGTACGATGCCGAATGGTTTTAAATGAGAATTTCACCTATTTGTTTGATTTTAAACTGTTTATTTTTTGATTACTGAGTCTGCTTTGCTGCATTTTAATGGCGCAACGTTTCATGTTGCGCCTTTCTCAATCAATTTTTCTCCAACAACCTTATAATCCTCTCCTGTTTCATTTTCCTCCCAACCCATTTTCATTCTTTTCCTAACCCATTCCTTCCCCTCTGCCATAAATTTATTTATTCTGTTT